>NZ_JACARZ010000230.1:0-465 GCF_013386315.1 Pseudomonas sp. P7779
CCGGCGCACCCTGAGCAAAGCCATGTACCCGGGTTTCTGGGACACGGCGGCGGGCGGAATGGTGGCGGCCCACGAGTCCTATGCCGAATCGGCGGCCCGTGAGCTGGAAGAAGAGTTGGGCGTCAGCGGCGTCGAACTGACCGCCCACGATCACTTCTACTTCGAAGACGGCGACAGCCGGCTCTGGTGCACCTCGTTCTCGGCCGTGTGGGACGGGCCGCTGCGAATCCAGCCGGAAGAAGTCATGGAAGCGCGCTTTCTGCCCCTGGCGACGGTGCTTCAGGAGGCCGAGCAAAAGCCCTATTGCCCGGATGCCCAGGAAGGGTTGCGTCGTTATTTGGCCCTGCGTCGCTAAAGTTGCATAAATTGGCGCCATTTGGCTCTTAGCAAGGGGCGTTTTTGCCGTTACACTGCGCGACTTTTCAGGCTGAACCGCTGTTGTTCCACCCTGTAGGAGCGAGCTTG
>NZ_JACARZ010000231.1:0-355 GCF_013386315.1 Pseudomonas sp. P7779
GAAGGCTTGCGATGCCATGTTGTTGCGCATGCTCGACTCGATTCGCGCCTGAAACGCGGGCCAAATGTGGGAGCGGGCTTGCTCGCGAATGCGGTGCGACAGTCACCCGATGTATTGACTGATCCACCGCTTTCGCGAGCAAGCCCGCTCCCACATTTTTAGTTCTGTGTCTAACCTAACAACCGCGCCAGCTCTTCCCGGCAATACTCCACAAACAACTGCACCGGCTTGGTCAACGGCGCCCGCCGCAACCACACCGCCGACAATCCCGACCCCGTCACCGTCTCCGCCAACGGCACGCACACCAGTTTCTGCCCGTCATAGGAATACGGCGAAAACGGCTTGGTCACCAGGA
>NZ_JACARZ010000232.1:0-576 GCF_013386315.1 Pseudomonas sp. P7779
TTGCAGCCCCGTGGGCTGGATGGGGAGGTGGTGCCCCATAGCCAGGTTGAGGCGGCGGCGCGCTGTTATTTGCAGGCCCTGGAGCAGGAATGTCCTTCGGGGCCAGTGCATTTGGTGGGGCATTCGTTTGGCGGTTGGGTGGTGTTCGAGATGGCCACGCGGTTGCAGGCTCAGGGGCGTGAGGGGGCCGGCCCTATACCACGACGGCGGCGTTGTTGCGGTTGGTGGAGTCGATGCAGGTGGCTTCGGGTAAGTCGCTTGGGATTGATGCGGTGGATTTTGCCGGGCGCGATGAAGTGGAGCAGCGGCGGTTGTTGCATGAGGGGATGGTGGGGGTTGGGTTGTTGCCGGCGCGGTCTTCGGTGGATGCCATGTATGGGCCGGCGCGCACGTATGCGTCGGCGTTGCGCACGGTTTATCGGCCTGGTCGGCGGTATGAGGGGGTGGTGCGGTTGGTGTTGGCGGAGGATCCGACCCTCGATGCGGCGGGTAATCAGCGGGAGCAGGGGTTGATGGTTGAGGGGTGGCGCGGGTGCGTGGGGGTGTTGGAGGTTTGGTATGGGCCGGGGAATCATT
>NZ_JACARZ010000233.1:0-354 GCF_013386315.1 Pseudomonas sp. P7779
GTGAGGTCGATGCCGTTCAATACCACATGATCGCCAAATGCCTCGGTCAGGTTGCTTATGTGCAGGATCGCCATGCTTTCTTCCCGGTATCACTGCTCGGCAAAGCGGCGCCGAATCATCAGCATCGCCACGGCGAACAATTTATAGATGCAGAAATACATCAGGCCCGCCACCAGGTAGATGTTCACGCCCAGTGAGGTGGAGGCCGTGAGTGCCTTGGCTTGCCCGAGGATCTCGGTGAAACCGACGGTGTAGGCGAAGGGTGTGTTTTTCAAAATGGCGGTCAGTTCGTTCATCACGCCCGGCAGGGAGAAGCGCAGCATCTGCGGCAGCTCGATATGGAACACAACCTGC
>NZ_JACARZ010000026.1:0-105482 GCF_013386315.1 Pseudomonas sp. P7779
CTCCTTCTGGGCTTCGATGACCTGAAGCAACTCGCTGTCGAAACCTACATAACTCTTTGTTTGCCAAGGAGTTTTCCGTTTCGACTGCGCCGGAAGTGGGGCGAATTATAGACTTCCAGAATCTGCCGTCAAGGGTTAATTACGCTTTTGTTGCAGAAGATGGTTTTTTAGCAATAAGACGGGGAATTCGGCGCGTCACCGGTGGTATACGCAGGACCAGAAGCAGCGCCCCTATAGATGCATAGATAGCCCACTCCTTGAGATCTGCCCGCACGATCCACAGCATATGCAGCAAACCAAGCCCGAGAATCACGTAAACCAAACGATGCAGTTTCTTCCAGCGCACACCAAGGCGACGCTGGCTGTATCGGTTGGAGGTGACTGCCAGCACCAATAGAGAAAGGAATCCCAAGGTACCCACAATAATGTAAGGCCGCTTCCGTAGCTCAACCCCCAACTGCGACCAATCCAACCCAAGGATAAACACGCAGTAAGCAGCGAGATGCAAAACCACATAGGCAAAGCACCACAATCCCAGTTGCCGTCGCACGGCGATCCACCCCGCCCAACCACTGAGCTTCTGCAACGGTGTCATACCCAGGGTTATTAACAACAGAATCAAGGTGCCAAGCCCGAGCCGATCCATCAGCACCTTGCCCGGGTCAGGTCCCAGCGCAAAGCTCCAGGCCTCGTACAGCCAGAACAGCGGCCACACCGCCGCTGCTATAAAGACGCCGATGCGCCAGATCGGATAGCGCATCAATAGTTCTTCCGCAGATCGAGGCCCGTATAAAGAGAAGCGACTTCATCGGCGTAGCCGTTGAACATTTGTGTCTCACGCACATTGGGACTGAACAGCCCGCTGGGCAACCGCCGCTCCCGCGCCTGGGTCCAACGCGGATGGTCGACGGTAGGATTCACATTTGCGTAAAACCCATACTCACTCGCGGCAATACTTTGCCAGGTGGTTTTCGGCTGCTCGCTGACCAGGCTGATGCGCACGATCGACTTGACGCTCTTGAATCCGTACTTCCACGGCACCACCAACCGCAACGGCGCGCCGTTCTGGTTCGGCAGCTCCCGCCCATACATGCCCACCGCAAGGATCGCCAGGGGATTCATCGCCTCATCCAATCGCAGCCCTTCTACATAAGGCCAGTCGATCAAGGCGAAGTTGGACCGCTGCCCCGGCATGCTCTTGGGGTCCTGCAGGGTTTCAAAACGAATGTACTTGGCGTTCGAGGTCGGCTCGACGTGCTTGAGCAGTTCCGATATAGGGAACCCTATCCACGGAATGACCATCGACCAGGCCTCTACACAGCGCAGTCGATAGATTCGCTCTTCCAACTGATAGGGCTTCATGAAGTCTTCAAGCGCATAGCGCCCAGGTTTGGCGACCTCACCATCTATCACCACACTCCACGGCTCAGTCTTCAGAGACCCGGCATTGGCTGCAGGGTCACCCTTATCCGTACCGAACTCATAGAAGTTGTTGTAGTGGGTTGCGTCCTTGAAAGGGGTGATGGCCTCGTCCTTGACGGTAATCGCCTGCCATTTGGTACCCGGGAGCTTTTCGGCAAACCAGCCAGGTGCATTGCCCGGCTCGACATCGGCATAACGTGCCGCATCATCCGCACTGGCCCAACGCGGCAGGCTGCTGGCAGCCAGGCCGGCAAGCGCACCACCGAGCAAGCTGCGGCGAGAGAAATAGAGGGATTCAGGCGTGACATCCGATTCTTGGCAATCAGACGCTTTGGGAAACTTGATTAACATGGCAACTCCGCAGCTTTGGAGGACAGATGCACCAATAGACTGCGGAGTATGGGGGAAATTACATTAAGGCAACGTTTTGCGCTGACGAAGATGCAGAAGGTACTGCACCGGGCCGGACGCGGCATACACAAGGAAAGCCAGCAGCAGGATTCGCGGCGGATCACTGAAGACCACGGCAAACACCAGCACCACTGCCAGGATAGCCACAAACGGCACACGCCCTTTGAGATCCAGCTCCTTGAAGCTGTTGTACTTGATATTGCTGACCATCAGCATGCCGGCCGCCGCAACCATCAAGGCCACCAGGAACGACATCTTGGAACCCTGGATACCGTAGTCGCTGAATGCCCAGACAATACCGGCTACCACACCCGCCGCAGCCGGACTGGCCAAGCCAATGAAGTAGCGCTTGTCGGCAGTCCCCACCTGGGTATTAAAGCGCGCCAGACGCAATGCCGCGCCCGCCACATAGATGAAGGCAACCATCCAGCCAACCTTGCCCATATCACCCAGCGCCCAGGCAAATGCGAGCAACGCCGGCGCCACACCGAAGGCAACCATGTCCGACAGCGAGTCATACTCGGCGCCAAAGGCACTCTGGGTGTTGGTCATCCGCGCAACCCGGCCATCCAGGCCATCAAGGACCATGGCGACGAAGATCGCTATCGCGGCAAAACCAAAGTACTTGCTGGCCCCGGCCGCATCGCCGGCCGCCAACGCACTCTGGGCACTCATGGAATTGATGATGGAGTAGAACCCCGCGAACAGGTTCGCAGTGGTGAACAGATTGGGCAGAAGATAGATGCCACGATGCCGGACTTTACGGCCTTCAGCATCGTGCCCTTCTTCGACATGTTCATCGATCGGTAGCAGGCTTTCGGCGTCAGAGGCCTGGTTTGGCTCTTCGGGACGTTCGCTCATGGACTTTACCTTGCAACGGTGTGAAAAATTTCGACAGAAACTTGCGGCGAGTGTTCGCCCGCAAACGATGCAGCTTTATACCAGAACCTGCCCCGCAAACGAAAAAACGCGGCCTAAGCCGCGTTTTCCCTTGATCCGTACGACTTAGTTTTTGGCTTTGTCGACGATCTTGTTGGCACCGATCCACGGCATCATGGAGCGCAGTTGCTCGCCGATGATCTCGATACCGTGAGCGGCGTTGTTACGACGCTTGGCGGTCATCGAAGGGTAGCCGGTTGCACCTTCGCTGATGAACATTTTGGCGTATTCGCCGTCCTGAATACGTTTCAGGGCGTTGCGCATGGCCTGACGGGACTCGGCGTTGATCACTTCCGGGCCAGTCACGTACTCGCCGTATTCGGCGTTGTTGGAGATCGAGTAGTTCATGTTGGCGATACCGCCTTCGTACATGAGGTCAACGATCAGCTTCAGTTCGTGCAGGCATTCGAAGTAGGCCATTTCTGGCGCGTAGCCAGCTTCAACCAGGGTTTCGAAACCGGCCTTGACCAGTTCAACGGTACCGCCACACAGAACGGCTTGTTCGCCGAACAGGTCGGTTTCAGTCTCGTCCTTGAAGGTGGTTTCGATGATGCCGGTACGACCGCCACCCACGCCAGCAGCGTAGGACAGTGCAACGTTCTTGGCGTTGCCCGAGGCGTCCTGGTAGATCGCGATCAGGTCAGGGATACCGCCGCCTTTGACGAACTCGGAGCGCACGGTGTGGCCCGGTGCTTTCGGCGCGATCATGATCACGTCGAGGTCGGCGCGCGGCACAACCTGGTTGTAGTGGATCGCGAAGCCGTGGGAGAAGGCCAGGGTGGCGCCCTTCTTGATGTTCGGCTCGATTTCGTTCTTGTACAGCGCGGACTGGAACTCGTCCGGGGTCAGGATCATGACCAGGTCGGCAGCAGCAACAGCAGAAGCAACGTCAGTCACTTTCAGGCCGTGGGCCTCAGCCTTGGCAACAGTGGCCGAGCCTTTGCGCAGGCCAACGGTCACGTCAACGCCGGAATCTTTCAGGTTGCACGCTTGAGCGTGGCCCTGGGAACCGTAGCCGATGATGGCGACTTTTTTGCCCTGGATGATCGACAGGTCACAATCTTTATCGTAATAAACTTTCATGAGGTTCCTCTATATATCCAGGCCGTTTAAGGCCATTCGCTAAATTTGAGTTAGATGCTGAGTACTTTGTCGCCACGAGCAATCCCGGTGACGCCACTGCGTACAGTTTCCAGAATCGAGGCCGTCCCGATCGACTGGATGAAGCTGTCCAGCTTGTCGCTTGTACCGGTCAGTTGAACGGTATAAACGCTGGCGCTCACATCGACGATCTGCCCGCGATAAATGTCGGTAGTGCGCTTGATCTCGGCCCGTTGTGCCCCCGTGGCCTTGACCTTGACCAGCATCAGCTCACGCTCGATGTGGGCACTCTCCGACAAGTCGACCAGCTTGACCACTTCGATCAGCTTGTTGAGGTTCTTGGTGATCTGCTCGATCACCTCATCATGGCCAACGGTGGTCAGCGTCAGACGCGACAAGGTCGGGTCTTCGGTCGGCGCCACCGTCAGGCTTTCGATGTTGTAGTTGCGTTGCGAAAACAGTCCGACCACACGTGACAGAGCGCCCGGTTCGTTCTCCAGAAGCAGGGAGATAATGTGCCGCATGATTAGGTACGCTCCGTCTTGTTCAGCCACATATCGCGCATGGAGCCGTCTTTGATCTGCATCGGGTAGACGTGCTCGCTGGTGTCGACCTGAATATCGAGGAACACCAGGCGGTCCTTCATGGCGAACGCCTCTTCCATCATCGGCTTCAAATCCTTCAGATCGGTGATGCGCATGCCGACATGGCCATAGGCTTCAACCAATTTGACGAAGTCAGGCAGAGACTCCATGTAGGAATGGGAGTGACGGCTGCCGTAGCTCATGTCCTGCCACTGGCGAACCATGCCCAGTACACCGTTGTTCAGGCAGACGATCTTCACCGGCAAGCCATATTGCAGGCAGGTCGACAGTTCCTGGATGTTCATCTGGATACTGCCTTCGCCGGTGACGCACGCAACGTCAGTATCCGGAAAGCTCAGCTTCACACCCATGGCCGCAGGGAAACCAAAGCCCATCGTGCCCAGGCCACCGGAGTTGATCCAGCGGTTAGGCTTGTCGAACTTGTAGTACTGCGCCGCGAACATCTGGTGCTGGCCCACATCGGAGGTCACAAAGGCATCGCCCTTGGTCACTTCGCACAGGGTTTCGATCACGGTCTGTGGCTTGATGACGCTGCCATCACCCTTGTCGTAAGGGAACAGGCCGCGATCACCGCGCCACTCGTCGATCTGCTTCCACCAGCTGGCAACGGAATCCTTGTTCGGGGCTTCGCCGATTTCCTTCAGCGCAGCGACCATTTCGGTCAGCACGCTTTCCACAGGACCAACGATAGGCACGTCGGCCTTGATGGTCTTGGAGATGGATGCCGGGTCGATATCGATGTGGATGATCTTGGCATTCGGGCAGAACTTGCTCGCGCCATTGATCACCCGGTCATCGAACCGCGCACCGACGGCGAGGATCACGTCAGCATGGTGCATGGCCAGGTTGGCGGTGTAGCTGCCGTGCATGCCGAGCATGCCGACGAACTGACGGTCCGAACCCGGGAACGCGCCAAGGCCCATCAAGGTGTTGGTGACTGGCAGGTTGAGCAGCTTGGCCAGTTCGGTCAGCGGTGCAGAACCGCCGCCCAGAATCACCCCACCACCCGAGTAGAGCACTGGACGCTTGGCCGCCAACAGCATTTCTGCCGCCTTGCGGATTTGCCCCGAGTGCCCGCGAACGGCCGGGCTGTAGGAACGCAGCTTGGCTTTCTTCGGGAAGATGTATTCGAATTTTTCCGCCGGGTTGGTCATGTCTTTCGGGATATCGACCACTACAGGACCCGGGCGACCGGACTGTGCGAGGTAGAACGCCTTCTTCATGACTTCCGGGATTTCCGAGGCATGCTTGATCATGAAGCTGTGTTTCACGATCGGCCGGGAAATACCGATCATGTCGGTTTCCTGGAATGCATCGGTACCGACCATGGTGCTCGCCACCTGGCCGGAAATGATCACCATCGGGATGGAGTCCATATAGGCCGTCGCGATGCCGGTAATGGCATTGGTCGCGCCAGGGCCGGAAGTCACCAGTACCACACCGGCTTTACCGGTGGCACGGGCGTAACCGTCAGCCATATGGGTAGCAGCTTGTTCGTGGCGAACCAGGATGTGGGTAACAGCCGGTTCCTTGAACAGTGCGTCGTAGACATGCAGCAGAGCACCACCTGGGTACCCGTAGATATAGTCGACGCCTTCGTCACGCAAAAAGCGGACGAGCATCTCACCGCCAGATAAAAGCTCCACGTTGTTCACCTCTAAAACGCCAGAATACCGTCCGTTAAAAACCGACGGGTCTTAATAGGTTTACTTCTCAGCAGAGCATGAGCGACGGTGGTCGCCGACTACGTCAGCACTGACTGAGCAAGTATTGGGAGCGTCCCAAGTGTTGCGGGATTTTCCCACCCAGCGCGAGGTAACGCGTTGCGGGTGTAACAGGTCGGCGCGGGTATGCGCCTCATGATCTGCTGAGTGGGTCTGCTTCTGGCAGTCCCTCTACAGCGGACTTTGGATTCTTCTGTTTCAGCCCCTCCAAGTCAAGCAATAATTGCGCTTTTTTCCAACTAAGCGCATGAGAACGTAGAAGAAAGGGGCTTGAGGAGGGATAAAACTCGCCTGAATGGCGCAAAGCGGTAGAAATATGCGCAAGACTGCCGGAAAAACCGGCAGCCAGGCAATTAACGAGCGTCGACGATCAGTTGATCGAACTTTTTCAGCGCAGTCCGCAGGCCAAGGCTCTCAAGTGGCCGATCGGCGTAAACCATCTCGGCCATCTCCAGAATTCCAGACGCATTGGGCAATGGCAGGTCCTGTTCGAGGATTTGCTTCATCCGTGTCAGGAAAATCCATTGCAGCCACTGGTGAAAGTCCAGTGTGTCGACGGAAAACGGCTCAACACTGCTCAAGGCTTCAGCACTGGGGGACACTTCGTCCCACCAGCCCTGCAAGCGCAGTTCGCGCTCGATCAACAACAACTGTTCGGCAATCGCCGGAAAGCGTGCATCCATCAGAGGCTTACCTTGGCTTTTTGCCGAGCCTGAGCGGCGCCGGCAGCATCGCCTTGCTTCTCGCGGGCATCACCGATCAAGTTCCACAGGCTGGCCTGCAGGTCTGGACGGCCATTGGCCAGGGTCAGGCCGCGACGGGCAAATTGTTCAGCTTGCGGGGCATCGCCCTGGGCCATGCGAACCTGAGCCAGGCGGTATAGCACTTGCGGTTCACGCGGTGCCACGCGCTGGGCGCGCTCAAGGCTCGACGATGCGCCGTTCAGATCGCCGCCCGACTGCTGCTGTTGGGCAGTGGTGAGCAACGCCAGCACCGGGCCATCCAACTGCTCATCGGCTGACAGGCCGCCGGCACTGCTGGCGGAAGGAATTCCACTCGGCGTCGACGGCATGTTGTAGGTGCCCTGGTTGATCGGTGCCGTTTGAATCGGCGTGGCGTCGATCGGGCCCGATGTACTTGGGCCTGGGGTCCACGGCTGAGTACTGATCGGAGCCGAGGTGGCAGCGCCGCCACCCGGGATCATCACCACTACACCAGAGTCCTGAGGCACGGCTTGCGCCTGGGGCCGGGCCTGGGCAGGGCGGTTGGTAACGGTTTGGCGGAAGCCGCCGTTGGCCGAGATCCGGTCGTTGTTGGACACCGTTGTACTGGAGTCCACCACCGGAATAGAGCCCCGCTCCACGCTGGCGCAACCACCGAGCAATGCCAAAACTGTAATAGCTGGAATCAACAACTTGTTCACGTGAAACCCTCTTTGCTTAATTCATCCAGCCCTTGACCCAATCCATCACCGATTCAGCACTGGCGGGCGCACTGGCTCCGCACGCTGCACCGGGTGGTGGCTCGCTGCCGCGAATATACGGCATCTGCACCGCGCCCGGACAGTTGGCATCGGAACCCTGGCCGGTGTGCGGATCGATCCAGGCCTGGACGATATTGTCCGGCTGCGGCATGTTCAGCGGCAGTGGATCGGCCTTTTTCATGAAACTGGTCCATACCTGCAACGCGCCGGTGGCACCGGTAAACGGCGTCTTGCCGTTGTCATCACGCCCCAGCCAAACCACTGCCAGCAGGTCCTGGCTGAAACCTGCGAACCAGCTGTCCCGCGAATCGTTACTGGTACCGCTCTTGCCAGCCAGTGTCAGGTTGGCCGGCAGCACGTTGTAGGCCGAGCGCCCGGTACCTTCGCGCATCACGCGCTGCATGGCGTTCTGGATCAGGTAGATCGAGGCCGGGTCAAAGCGTTGCTGAATCTGGAACGGATAGCGCTTGAGCGGTTCGCCTTCGGCCGTCAACACGCTCCGGATCCCACGCATCGGCGTATTGAAACCACCGTTGGCCAGGGTCTGGTACATGGTCGCCACTTCCATCGGACTCATCGCGCCCGCACCCAACAGCATCGATGGGAACGCCGGGAACTCACGAGTGATGCCCAACCGGCCGAGCGTCTTGAGCACGTTCGGCACGCCCAGTTCAAGGCCGAGGCGGGAAGTCGAGATGTTGTAGGAATGCGCCAAGCCCTGGTACAGGAAAATCGTACCGTGGGAGCGACGATCAAAGTTATGCGGCGTCCACATCTGGCCATCAGCCCCTTTGACCGACAGCGGGTCATCGGACAGCCAACTGGTCAGCGTGTACTTGCTCGGTTTTTCCAGCGCGGTCAGGTACACCGCCGGCTTGACCAGCGAGCCAATCGGCCGCACCGCGTCCAGCGCCCGGTTGAACCCGGCAAAGCTGGCCTGGCGACTGCCGATCATGGCCTGGACTTCGCCGGTTTCCGGGTTGGTCACCACCATCGCAGCCTCGACGTCGTCAGAGCCTTTACGACCTGTCAGGCGTTTGAAGGTGTCATTGACCGACGCTTCGGCCTTCATCTGCAGGATCGGGTCGAAACTGGTGAAGATCCGCAGGCCTTCTTCGGTCAAGTCTTCGTCGCGGTAGTCTTCACGCAGTTGGCGTTTGACCAGGTCGATAAAGCCCGGGAAGGAGCTGTCGGCGAGCTTGCCGCGGGTGGTTACACCCAGTGGCATTTTCTTCGCGGCGGCCACTTGTTCAGGGGTGGCGACACCTTGCTGCTCAAGTACATCCAGCACCAGGTTACGGCGCTCCAGCGCCCGCTCCGGGTTGCGACGCGGGTTGTAGTAGGACGGCCCCTTGACCATGCCCACCAGCAGCGCCACCTGGTGCAACTTCAGCTCGGACAACGGCTGGCCGAAGAAGAACTGGCTGGCCAGACCAAAACCGTGGACGGCACGCTGACCATCCTGGCCAACGAATACTTCATTGAGGTACGCCTCAAGAATTTCCTGCTTGCTGTAGTGCAGCTCCAGCAGCATCGCCATCATGGCTTCGGTCAGCTTGCGGGTCAGGCTGCGCTCGTTGGTCAGGTAGAAGTTCTTGACCAATTGCTGTGTCAGCGTACTGCCGCCCTGGGTCATCTTGCCGCCGGAGGTGTTGACCCAGATGGCGCGCGCGATGGACTTCGGTGATACGCCCCAGTGGCTGTAGAAATCCCGGTCTTCGACGGCGATCAGGGTATCCAGCAGGTAAGGCGGCACCTGATCGATCTTGATCAGGATGCGGTCTTCCAGGTTTTTCGGATAAATCCCACCGATCATTAAGGGTTCCAGGCGCACCACCGGCAACTTCGAGCCGTTGAGCGAGGACAGTTCGGCTACGTAGTCGCCAGAGAAACGCACGCGCACCGGCTGGGGTTTTTCCAGGCCTTCATAGAACTGGAAGCCGCGGGTGTTCAGGTCAACCGTGTTGCCGCTGACGGCAGCGGCGCCGGGGCCATTGCTCACGGGTTCGCGGCGATAGCCCAGGGCATCGAGCTCGGTGAGGAAGTCATCCTTGCTCAGCTTCTGGCCGCTGAACAGTTCCAGCGGGCGCGCGTAGACCTTGGCCGGAATGGTCCAGCGCTTGCCGGAGAACTTCTCCTGGACCACGGCATCGAGGTAAACCGCGAAGCCGGCGATCACGACAAGCCCTACCAGGCTGAGCTTAAGCGCCCAGCCCAGCCAAGGGCGCAGGCCGCGGGAAGGAGGTTTTTTACGGGAACGGGGAGATCGGGTACGAGTCATGGCGGCGGATTATACGCACTTTATTGATGACCAACATGAGCCGGACAGCGGTTTGCACGACCGCCTGTAGGAGCCATAATGCCCGCCATGAATTTTCCCAGACTCTGAAGGATCGCCCGTGAGCCAGTCCCTGATTGCTGCCCTGCAAAACCCGGCCCTGTTTCCCCATCCGGTGGATCAGTTCCAAGTCATCGAGACCCATATTTCCTGGGTCCTGCTCACTGGGCCCTATGCTTACAAGATGAAGAAGCCGGTGAATTTCGGCTTCCTCGATTTCACCACCCTGCAAGCCCGCGGACACTTCTGCAATGAAGAGCTGCGCCTCAACCAGCGCCTGACCGATGATTTGTATCTTGAAGTGTTGCCGATCACCGGTAGCGCCGAGGCACCGCAGTTGGGCGGCGACGGTCCGGTGGTCGACTACATGCTGAAAATGCGCCAGTTCCCGCAAAGCCAACTGCTCAGCACTCTGCAGGCCAACGGCGAACTGACCAGCGCGCACATCGACGAAATGGCCAGGCAGATCGCGCATTTTCACCTGAATGCCCCGAAAGTGCCGGCCACTAACTCTGCTGGCACGCCGCACGATGTCATGGCACCGGTGCTGCAGAACTTCGAGCAGATCCGTCCGTTCCTCAGCGACAAGGCCGACCTGGCACAACTGGACGCCTTGCAGGCCTGGGCCGAAAGCAGTTTCGAGCGCCTCAAGCCACTGTTCGAACAACGCAAGCTCAATGGCTTCACCCGTGAATGCCACGGTGATATCCACCTGGGCAACGCCACGATGATTGATGGCCACGTGGTGATCTTCGACTGCATCGAGTTCAACGAGCCGTTCCGCTTCACCGACGTGTATGCCGACACCGGCTTCCTGGCGATGGACCTGGAAGACCGCGGCCTCAAGAGCCTGGCACGACGCTTCATCAGCCAATACCTGGAGCTGACCGGCGACTATCAAGGCCTGGAAGTACTGAACTTCTATAAAGCCTACCGCGCTCTGGTACGCGCGAAGATCGCGCTGTTCAGCATGCCTTCCGAGGCGGACGCGGTGCAGCGCGCTACCACCCTGCGCCAGTACCGCAACTACGCCAACCTGGCAGAAAGCTACAGCACCATCCCGTCGCGCTTCCTGGCCATCACCCATGGGGTATCGGCCGTTGGCAAAAGCCATGTATCCATGCGCCTCGTAGAAGCATTGGGGGCGATTCGCCTGCGTTCGGACGTAGAGCGCAAGCGCCTGTTCGGCGAGCAGAAGGTCGAGAACACGCCGCAGGCCGGGATCTACGCCGCAGACGCCAGCGCCGCGACCTACGCGCGCCTGAACGAAATCGCCGACACCGTACTGCGCGCCGGTTTCCCGGTGGTATTGGACGCGACCTTCCTCAAGCGAGAACAACGCGACGCGGCGGCCAAGATCGCCGAGGCCACCGGCGCGCCATTCCTGATCCTTGACTGCAATGCGCCACAGGCGGTAATCGCCGCTTGGCTGGCACAACGTCAGGCAGACAAGAACGACCCCTCCGACGCCACCCTGGCCATCATCGAAGAACAGCAGGCCACCCGTGACCCGCTCAGCGCCGAGGAGTTGCTGCTCAGCAAGCGCGTGGAGACCAATGAAAGCGGGACCCTGGACGCATTGGTGGCACATATTCGCCAGCGTCTGCCGGGGCTGTAAGAAATATTTCTTGGTCGTGCAGCCTTCCGGGGCTCACGGCCGAGAAATAGTGGCACTATAATGGCGCCATAATTCCAACACGGGAGTCGCCATTGTGAGCCAGCCGAAGCTACTTGATACCCCGCTGTACGCGCTTCTGCATAAAGATGATATCCGCGGCTTCAACCAGGAGCGTCCGAAAGACGGCACCATCGATATGCGCGGTGGCGACTTTCGCGGCCTGGACCTGCGCGACCTGAATGCCGATGGCGTGGATTTCACCGACGCTTATTTCCGCTCCGCCGACTTGCGCGGCCTGGATTTGCGTGACTGCCCACTGGAAGGGGCGAGCCTGGCGCATGCCCAGATCTCCGGCACTTATTTCCCCCCTGAGTTAAGCGCCGATGAGATCCTGATGTCCGTCAATTTCGGCACACGCCTGCGCTACCGCACTCGCTAAGCCGCTGCATCGGCTCCCGGCTACGCACAGGGCGTACCGGGGGCTTCACCCTTTCCTACGCTAAAACCCCCGCCTGCCTTAGAAGCTTTTAGGTCGTTGCCGACCAAAGAACTACGCTTTTCCTACTGAGCGCTACACTCCTTTCAGGCTTGCCTGGTCACGATACCCACCGAACCATTCGGCCGTCGCAAGGAGGCTTGATGAATGATGAGCTGCAACACCTGAAAAACCTTGGCAAGACGTCGGCGCAATGGCTGCATGCGGTGGGCATCCACAGTGCGTCCGACCTACGCCGCCTGGGGGCAGTCGACGCGTACCGTGCCGTACGCACCCGCGGTTTCAGGGCATCCAAAGTGTTGTTGTATGCCATTGAAGGCGCGCTGATGGATGTGCACTGGAATGACATTCCCGTTGAACGCAAGGAAGCTTTAAATCGTCAGCTGGACGCTCTGACGGCACGCCAAAAGAATTGAGATGCCAACTTGCACCCGCGTTTACGGGGATTCCAAACAGAAGTTTGAGGAAATTCGAAGAGACCGCAAAAACAAATGTTGACTCTCAAATGAGAATCGTTATGATTATCACAACTGGTCGCGAGATCAGCCGATAACTGAAAGACCATTGGTTCGGACTCTCAGATTATCTCCTCATCAGGCTAATCACGGTTATTTGACCCGGCTCTTGCCGGGTCTTTTTTTGCCCATAAAAAACTGCGGCGATTTTCAGCGGGCAATGATCAACGGATGGCCGCGCTCCGGATGCGGCTGCACCAACACATCCAGCCCGAATACCGCCTTCAGCGGCTCAGGCCGCAACACCTGTGCCGGTGTGTCCAACGCATGGGGCCGGCCATCCTCCAGCAACAGGATGCGATCACAGTAGCGCGCCGCCAGGTTCAGGTCGTGAAGGATCACCAGCACCGCCGCGCCACGGTCGGCAAAGCGGCGGATCGCCTGCAAGGTGGTGTGCTGGTGCAGCGGGTCAAGCATTGACGTCGGCTCATCCAGCAACAAGGTCTGCCCCGCTTCACCCGGCCATAGCTGCGCCAGCACCCGTGCGAGGTGCACACGCTGCCGCTCGCCGCCCGACAACGCCAGATAGCTGCGCCCGCTCAAATGGCTAACGTCGGCAGCCTGCAAGGCAGCATTGATGATTTCATCGTCACGCACCCGGCCCGTCTGATGAGGCAAGCGCCCCATGCCCACCACCTCTTCGACGCGAAAGGCAAAGTCCAGGGTCGAGGTCTGCGGCAACACCGCCAGCCGCTGGGCACGCTGCGCTCCGCCCCAGTCTTTCAACTCACGCTGATCCAGCCACACACGGCCTTGGTCGGGCTGCAACTCGCCGCATAACGCACCGAGCAATGTACTTTTTCCCGCACCGTTGGGGCCCAATACGCCGAGCACTTCTCCTGGCAACAGGTCCAGGGTGATGTCCGCCAGCACAGTTTTGCGCCCACGGCAGATCTGCAGGTCTTCTACTCGCAGCATCAGGCGCGCCCTCGTAACAACAGGTAGAGGAAAAACGGCGCACCGATAAACGCGGTAACAATGCCGATCGGTAATTCCGCCGGCGCCAAGGCCAGGCGCGCCACCAGATCGGCAAACAACAGCAAACTCGCCCCCGCCAGCACCGAGGCTGGCAGCAGCACCCGATGATCCGGCCCCGCCAGCAGGCGTACCAGATGCGGCACCACCAGCCCGACAAAGCCGATCATCCCCGCAGCCGCCACGGCCGCGCCCACGCCCAGCGCGGTGCAGAACACCAGTTCGCGCTTGAGGCCTTCAACATCAATGCCCAAGTGACTGGCTTCCGACTCACCCAGCAGGAGTGCATTCAGCGCCTTGGCCCGGCGTGGCAGCCACAGTGCTACGCCGGCGCTGACCAGCAGCAGCGGCCATAAGCGCGAGTAGCTGGCGCCATTCAGGCTGCCCAGGTTCCAGAACGTCAGGGTGCGCAAGGTAGCGTCATCTGCCAGGTAGGTGAACAGGCCCACCGCCGAACTGGCGAGCGCCGTCAGGGCGATACCCGCCAGCAACATGGTCGCGACGTTGGTTTGGCCGTTGCGCCGCCCCAGGCGATAGACCAGCGCTGTTACCCCCAAACCGCCGAGGAAGGCACACAACGACAGCAGATAAGGCCCGAGGGCATCCGGCAAACCACCAAAAAACGAACCACCGACAATCGCAATCGCCGCGCCCAACGCTGCACCGCTGGAAACCCCGACCAACCCGGGATCAGCCAATGGATTGCGAAACAGCCCCTGCATTGCAACGCCGGAAAGTGCCAGAACCCCACCAACGGCCAAGCCCAGCAACGTACGCGGCAGGCGAATCTGCCCGAGGATCAACTCCGCCTGCTCCAGGCCTTGGGCCTCGATTGGCACACCCATCAAGCGTAAGGCTGCCCGCAGTGTGTCCATTAACGGCAAACTCACCGGTCCAAGGGCCAATGACAACCAGATCGCCAATACACACAGCAGACTCAAGCCGATAAAAAGGGTTCGCGGTTTAACCAGAGTGGTCATGGGGCGGTATTAGCCTGAGACGGATAGAACCCGGCAGACAGCCTCACCAGGCTTTGCGGCAAGCGTGGCCCAAGCCCACCCACCAGCAGCGTCGGGTCCAGTTCATAGACGCGTCCATTCTTGGCCGCTGGCGTCGAAGCCAGGATCGGGTTTTCCTTGAACAACGCGGCGCGGGCCGCATCCCCGGTCAAAGCGCGATCGGCAAACACCAGCACCTCAGGATTGAGCCCCGCCAGCGACTCTACGGAAAACGGCTTGTAACCATCGTGGGTCGCCAGGTTATGGCCGCCGGCCTGCTGCAACATCCAGTCAGCCGCCGTGTCTTTGCCCGCAATCAGCGGTTTGCCGCCGGCATGTCCCAGCAGCAACAGCACTCCAGGCGCCTTTTGAGTGGCCTGGGCCTTGGCCACCCAGTTCTTTTGGTGGTCAAGTTGTTGCTGATAGTCACTGAACAGTTCTGCAGCCTTCGCTTCGTTACCCAGCAGCTTGCCCAAATGCTGAAGGTTGCCCTGCAGCGTCGGCAGATCCGGCTCGGCTGAAAACAGCTCCACTTTCACACCGGCATTGCGGATTTGCGCCAACACCGGTGGCGGCCCCATTTCCTCGGTGCCCACCAGGATTTGCGGGCGCAGGCTCAGAATGCCTTCCGCCGACAACTGACGCTGGTAACCAATGCTCGGCAACGCCTTGAGGGATTCCGGATGCTGGCTGGTGGTATCCACGCCCACCAGCTTTGACTCACCGCCCAGGGCCGTCACCCATTCCGACAACGCACCACCGGCGCTGACCCAGCGTTGTGGCAGTTCAGAGGCCTGGGCCCCAGCGTTGACCAGCAGTCCGACAACGAGCGCGATAGCACTGGCACTCAGGCGCATAAAAGGGTTTCCTTCCAAGGGGTGAGCCCGCTGAAACACTCGCAATGTGACAGATCAAGGCTGCCGGACATCGTACAGAGCGCCCAGTCAGCTTACGGGCGAAGCCGGCATTTGATAATTGTTTGCATTTGCACGTCAAGCACCGGGCTCTGCGGCAAAAATCAGGATAGCCTTGCAGCCCGCAAACGGCGGCACTTAAGGATCGATATGAAGTTTCTCTGCGCCTCCAGCGAACTCGCACCCAACGCCAGCCTCGGTTTCGATATCGACGGCCGCAAGCTGTTTGCCGTGCGCCGCGAAGGCATTGCCTACTTCTATATCAACCGCTGCCCACATCGCGGGGTGCCGCTGGAATGGCAGCCGCACCAGTTTCTCGACCCCAGCGCCAGCCTGATCCAGTGCGCCACCCATGGCGCGCTGTTCCTGATCGAAAGCGGTGAGTGCGTCGCCGGCCCTTGCGCCGGCCAGAGCCTGACAGCCCTGCCCGGCCGCGAGGACGAACAAGGCCTGTGGGTACAACTCTAGTCGCCGAGCAATACTTCCAGCCGGCGATCGACGCAGATTTCCTCTGACGTCACTCGCACGCCATAGGCCAGCACCTCGACGCCCGCCGCCTTGGCCTCACGCAACGCTGCCGCATAACCGGCATCAATTTCTTCGGCAGGACGCACCGCATCGATCCCCGAGAGGTTGACGCAGTACAACTGCACTGCCCGTACACCTTCACGCGCCAGATGCGCCAGCTCACGCAGATGCTTGGCACCGCGCTGGGTCACGGCATCGGGAAACGCCGCCGTCGAGGTCCCGTCAAACCCGAGGGTGACGCTTTTGACTTCGACATACGCCGCGCCCGCCAGGTAGTCCAGGCGGAAATCGATCCGGCTGTTTTCCTGGCCGTAGGCGACTTCGCGTTTCAAGGCAGTAAAGCCATTGAGCTCGGTGATAACCCCCGCGCGCAGCGCTTCTTCAATCAACTGATTGGCCCGCGCCGTGTTCACACACGCCAGGCGCCCTTGTGGGGTTTCGCTGATTTCCCAGGTGCCTGGCAGCTTGCGCTTGGGGTCATTGGAGCGGCTGAACCAGACCTGGCCACCTTCCACCATGCAGTTGAACATCGAGCCGGTGTTCGGGCAGTGAATGGTCAACAACTCGCCGGTAACGGTTTCGATATCGGCGAGAAAACGCTTGTAGCGGCGGATCAGCCGGCCTTCTTCAAGGGGAGGATTAAAGCGCATCAGCCTTGCCAACTCCGCAGTCCGCGGGCAATCCGTTCAACGGCTTGCTGTAGGCGATCAAGGTTTTGCGTGTAGGCAAAACGCACATGGTGACCGGCTTGATAACGGCCGAAATCCAGGCCCGGCGTGAACGCAACGTGCTCGGTTTCGAGGAAGTGCCGGCAGAACGCGAAGGCATCGCCGCCGAATGCGCTGATATCGGCATACAGGTAGAACGCGCCTTCCGGCTCCACGGCAATACCGAAACCCAACTCGCGCAATGCTGGCAGCAGGAAGTCGCGACGCCGGCCAAACTCGGCCCGGCGATCTTCAAGAATGTTCAATGTTTGCGGGGTGAAGCAGGCCAGGGCCGCATGCTGGGCCATGCTCGGCGCGCTGATGTAGAGATTCTGCGCCAGTTTCTCCAGCTCACCCACCGCAGCAGGCGGCGCCACCAGCCAGCCCAGGCGCCAGCCGGTCATTCCGAAATACTTCGAAAAACTATTTAGAACGAAGGCTTCATCGTCAACTTCCAGCACGCTGGCGGCATCGGTGCCGTAGGTCAGGCCGTGGTAGATCTCATCCACCACCAAATGCCCATTGCGCGCCTTGATGGCGCTCGACAACCCCGCCAACTCGTCCCGCGTCAGGATGGTGCCGGTAGGGTTGGCAGGCGACGCGACCAACGCGCCCACGCTGTCCTGATCCCAATGGCGCGCCACCAGGTCGGCGGTCAGTTGATAACGCACCTCGGGGCCGACCGGGACCAGTTGGGCCGCGCCCTCCACCAGCCGCAGGAAGTGGCGGTTGCAGGGGTAGCCTGGGTCTGCCAGCAGCCAGTGCTTGCCAGGATCCACCAGCAGGCTGCTCGCCAGCAACAAGGCTCCCGAGCCGCCGGGAGTAATCAGAATTCGCTCGGGATCGATGCTCAACCCGTAGCGCTGCTGGTAGAAACCGCTGATGGCTTGCCGCAACTCCGGCAGCCCGCGGGCCGCGGTATAGCGGGTCTTGCCATTGGCCAGCGCCGCCTGCCCGGCCTTGATGATGGGCTCGGCGGTGGTGAAGTCCGGCTCGCCGATTTCCAGGTGAATCACGTCGTGACCGGCGGCCTGCAATTCATTGGCCCGCGCCAGCAACGCCATGACATGGAAAGGTTCGATAGCGCGGCTGCGCGCACTGTAGGGCTGAGCCATTAGCCTTCCTTAACTCTGAGGACAAACCCCGATTCTACCCAACCCGCCGCGCAAAACCTGCTCTATTGCCCCAAGACATGTAGCAAGCACGGCAAGCAACTACCTGCAAAACAGCTAAAATCAACATTCGAGACCGTACAAGCCCGCCCTGCTGGGGCCTGCGGCGGTTTGCAAGCCTCAGGAGACGGTGCCTCGACAACCGGGAGTGGCGCACCCCGAATCTATCTGGTAAGTTCGCCCGCTTGCAGCCGCAGGGCCGGCAGGTGTCGGTGATGTTGCAATCCTGCGCAATGGATTAGAAGAGTGAGAGGCGGTCCATTCATGCCCACCCAAGCAAAGCAACAGAGCATCAGCGGCTTCCAACCCTACGTCGAGGCGAAGGGTGAGGAATACATGGGCAAGCCCATGCGCGAACACTTCTCCAAGATCCTGAAGCAGTGGAAACAGGACTTGATGCAAGAGGTTGACCGTACCGTTGACCATATGAAGGACGAAGCGGCCAACTTCCCGGACCCGGCAGACCGTGCCAGCCAGGAAGAAGAGTTCGCCCTTGAACTGCGCGCCCGTGATCGCGAGCGCAAGCTGATCAAGAAGATCGACAAGACCCTGCAACTCATCGAAGACGAAGAGTACGGCTGGTGCGAGTCCTGCGGCGTCGAGATCGGTATTCGCCGCCTGGAAGCGCGTCCTACCGCCGACCTGTGCGTGGACTGCAAGACCTTGGCTGAAATCAAGGAAAAACAGGTCGGCAAGTAATCATTGCCGGGCTGAACAAATGGGGCGTGCGAACGCCCCATTTTTGTTTCTGGCGTTTGCTGGTTTTCCAGTAATATCCGGCCCATGACAGCCTCCTCCTATATCGGGCGTTTCGCCCCCACGCCCAGCGGACACCTGCACTTCGGTTCCCTGGTCGCCGCCCTCGCCTCCTACCTCGACGCCCGTGCCAACCAAGGCCGCTGGCTGATGCGCATGGAAGACCTCGATCCGCCACGGGAAGAGCCCGGCGCCCAGGCCGCCATCCTGAATGCCCTGGAACGCTATGGTTTTGAATGGGACGGGGAGTTGGTCCGACAAAGCGAGCGGCACGATGCCTACGCTGACGTGCTCAACCGCCTGTTCAATCACGGCCTGGCCTACGCCTGCACCTGTTCGCGCAAACAACTGGAACCCTACAACGGGATTTATCCCGGCCTGTGCCGCAATGCCGGGCATGACCAGCAAGATGCTGCCATTCGTCTGCGGGTGCCGGAGTTGGAGTACCACTTTACCGACCGTGTACAAGGCGAATTCCGACAGCATCTGGGTCGCGACGTAGGCGACTTCATCATCCGCCGTCGCGACGGCCTGTATGCCTACCAACTGGCGGTAGTCCTCGATGATGCCTGGCAAGGTGTGACCGACATCGTGCGTGGCGCCGACCTGCTCGACTCCACGCCACGCCAACTGTATCTGCAAGAATTGCTGGGCCTGCGCCAACCGCGTTACCTGCATGTGCCGTTGATCATCCAGCCGGACGGTAACAAGCTGGGCAAATCCTACCGCTCACCGCCCTTGACCACTGACCAGGCCACGCCTTTGCTGTTAAGAGCACTGCGCGCCCTGGGCCAGCCGGCGGGCGACGAACTGCACCACGCCAGCCCACGGGAACTGCTGGATTGGGGCATTCAACACTGGGATGCCACACAGATCCCGCGCACACTCACGCTGGCCGAAGCGCAATTGCGCTGAAGGCGCTTGCAGCTTGCGAGCCATCCGTTACCATCGCCGCAGTTTTTCAATCAGAGGCCAACATGTACATCTATCGATTGGTCCTGCTGCTGGTCGTCGGGATCTACCTGTTTTCTCCCGCCATCATGGATTGGTGGATCGACGCCACAGGCGCCTGGTACCGGCCCTATCTGCTTTGGCTGATTCTGATCGTCGTGACTTTCATCCTGCAGAGCCAAAAAGATGCCGATGAGCTTTAGCCTGACCGAGATGCTGCTGATCAGCGCCGCCTACCTGGCCGCGTTGTTCGGGGTAGCCTGGATCAGTGAACGTGGGATGATTCCGCGGGCGATCATTCGCCATCCGTTGACCTACACCTTGTCGTTGGGCGTGTACGCGAGTGCCTGGGCGTTTTATGGCACCGTGGGCCTGGCCTATCAGTATGGATACGGCTTTCTTTCGAGTTATCTCGGGGTGTCCGGCGCGTTCTTGCTGGCGCCGGTGCTGTTGTATCCGATCCTGAAAATCACCCGCACCTATCAGTTGTCGTCCCTGGCCGACCTGTTTGCGTTCCGTTTTCGCAGTACCTGGGCCGGTGCGCTGACCACGATTTTCATGCTGATCGGCGTGCTGCCGTTGCTGGCATTGCAGATCCAGGCCGTGGCCGACTCCATCAGCATCCTCACCCGCGAGCCGGTGCAACACCGCGTGGCATTGAGCTTCTGCGCGCTGATCACTCTGTTCACGATTTTCTTCGGCTCACGGCATATCGCCACCCGTGAGAAACATGAAGGACTGGTGTTTGCGATCGCGTTTGAATCGGTGATCAAGCTGATCGCCATCGGCGGTGTCGGTCTGTATGCGTTGTATGGCGTATTCGACGGCCCGCAACAGCTGGAACTGTGGCTGCTGCAAAACCAGACCGCCCTGGCCGCACTGCACACGCCGTTGCAGGAAGGCCCATGGCGCACGCTGCTTTTGGTGTTCTTCGCCTCGGCGATTGTGATGCCGCACATGTACCACATGACCTTCACCGAAAACCTCAACCCGCGCTCGCTGGTCAGCGCCAGCTGGGGCTTGCCGCTGTTCCTGCTGTTGATGAGCCTGGCGGTGCCGCTGATCCTGTGGGCCGGCCTGAAACTTGGCGCCACCACCAATCCCGAATACTTCACGCTGGGCGTGGGTATTGCCGCCAACAGCAAATCCCTCGCATTGCTGGCCTATGTCGGCGGATTATCGGCCTCCAGCGGGCTGATCATCGTCAGTACCCTGGCGCTGTCGGGGATGGCGCTGAATCACCTGGTGCTGCCGCTCTACCAGCCGCCGGCCGAAGGCAATATCTACCGCTGGCTGAAATGGACCCGCCGGGCCCTGATCGTCGCGATCATCATGGCCGGCTATGGCTTCTACCTGTTGCTGGGTGCAGAACAGGACCTGGCCAACCTGGGCATCGTTGCCTTCGTTGCCACCTTGCAGTTCCTGCCGGGCGTGCTGTCGGTGCTGTACTGGCCGACCGCCAACCGCCGAGGCTTTATCGCCGGTTTGCTCGCCGGGATCCTGGTATGGACCGTGACCATGCTGCTGCCGCTGGTGGGCAACCTGCAGGGCTTCTACATCCCGCTGCTGAACATGATCTACGTGCTGGATGACACCAGTTGGCACATGGCGGCAATTGCCTCGCTGGCGGCCAACGTGCTGATGTTCACCCTGATCTCGCTGTTCACCAACGCCAGCCCCGAAGAAACCAGCGCCGCCGAAGCCTGCGCAGTGGACAACGTCCGTCGCCCGCAACGCCGCGAACTGCACGCCGCCTCACCCCAGGAATTCGCCACGCAACTGGCCAAGCCGCTGGGCGCCAAGGCCGCACAAAAGGAGGTCGAGCAGGCCCTGCGCGATCTCTACTTGCCGTTCGACGAGCGCCGGCCTTATGCCCTGCGCCGCCTGCGGGACCGTATCGAAGCCAACCTTTCCGGCCTGATGGGCCCGAGCGTGTCCCAGGACATGGTCGAGACCTTCCTGCCCTACAAGGCCGGCGGCGAAAACTACGTGACCGAAGACATCCACTTCATCGAGAGCCGGCTGGAGGATTACCACTCCCGCCTCACCGGCCTTGCCGCCGAACTCGACGCCCTGCGCCGCTATCACCGCCAGACGTTGCAGGAACTGCCGATGGGCGTCTGCTCCCTGGCCAAGGATCAAGAGATCCTGATGTGGAACAAGGCCATGGAAGAGCTTACCGGCATCGCCGCCCAACGTGTGGTGGGCTCGCGCCTGAACACCATTGGCGACCCGTGGAAAGAATTGCTCCAGGGCTTCATCAACCTGCCCGACGAACACTTGCACAAACAGCACCTGGCGCTGGATGGCCAGACCCGCTGGCTCAACCTGCACAAGGCCGCCATCGACGAGCCACTGGCGCCCGGCAACAGCGGCCTGGTGCTGCTGGTGGAAGACCTGACCGAAACCCAGATGCTCGAAGACAAGCTGGTGCACTCCGAGCGCCTGGCCAGCATCGGGCGCCTGGCCGCGGGTGTGGCCCATGAAATCGGCAATCCGATCACCGGTATCGCCTGCCTCGCGCAAAACCTGCGGGAAGAGCGCGAAGAAGACGGCGAAATCATCGAAATCAGCGGGCAGATTCTCGAGCAGACCAAGCGTGTCTCGCGCATCGTGCAGTCGCTGATGAGCTTTGCCCACGCGGGCGCCCATCAGAATCACGACGAAGCGGTGTGCCTGGCCGAAGTGGCCCAGGATGCCATTGGGCTGCTGGCATTGAACCGGCGCAATTTCGAAGTACAGTTCTTCAACCTGTGCGACCCGGAACACTGGGTCGACGGTGATTCACAACGCCTGGCCCAAGTGCTGATCAACCTGCTGTCCAACGCCCGCGACGCATCGCCGGCCGGCAGCGCAGTACGGGTCAAGAGCGAGGCTTTCGAGCACACGGTCGATCTGATCGTCGAGGACGAAGGCAGCGGCATTCCACAGAACATCATGGATCGATTGTTCGAACCCTTCTTCACCACCAAGGATCCGGGTGAAGGTACCGGTCTGGGCCTTGCACTGGTCTATTCCATCGTTGAAGAGCATTATGGACAAATCACCATCGACAGCCCGGCTGACACCGAAAGCCAACGCGGCACCCGTATTCGGGTGACCTTGCCGCGTCATGTCGAAGCGACGTCCGCTGTGAACTGAGACCGTCGAGAGAGTTGAATCAATGCCGCACATTTTGATCGTCGAAGACGAAACCATTATCCGCTCTGCCTTGCGTCGCCTGCTTGAACGTAATCAGTACCAGGTCAGCGAAGCCGGCTCGGTGCAGGAAGCCCAAGAGCGTTTCAGCATTCCCACGTTCGACCTGATCGTCAGTGACCTGCGTTTGCCAGGCGCCCCCGGCACCGAGCTGATCAAGCTCGGCCAAGGCACTCCGGTGCTGATCATGACCAGCTACGCCAGCCTGCGCTCGGCCGTGGACTCCATGAAGATGGGCGCGGTGGACTACATCGCCAAGCCCTTCGACCACGACGAAATGCTCCAGGCCGTAGCGCGCATCCTGCGTGACCGTCAATCGGCCAGCAGCGCACCGGCTGAACGCCCGGCAGCGGGCAAGGCCGCCAATGGTTCTGAAAAACCCGGTATTGACAACAGTAACGGCGAAATCGGCATCATCGGCTCCTGCCCACCCATGCAGGACCTGTACAGCAAGATCCGCAAAGTGGCGCCAACCGACTCCAATGTACTGATCCAGGGCGAGTCCGGTACCGGTAAAGAACTGGTGGCCCGTGCCCTGCACAACCTGTCCAAGCGCGCCAAGGCACCGATGATCTCGGTAAACTGCGCCGCGATCCCCGAATCCCTGATCGAATCCGAATTGTTCGGCCATGAAAAAGGCGCCTTTACCGGCGCCAGCGCTGGCCGTGCGGGTTTGGTTGAGGCCGCCGACGGCGGCACGCTGTTCCTCGACGAGATTGGCGAACTGCCGCTGGAAGCCCAGGCACGCTTGCTGCGGGTACTCCAGGAAGGCGAAATACGTCGCGTCGGTTCGGTACAGTCGCAAAAGGTCGACGTACGACTGATTGCGGCCACTCACCGTGACCTGAAGAGCCTGGCCAAGATTGGCCAGTTCCGTGAAGACCTTTATTACCGCCTGCACGTGATAGCTCTCAAACTGCCGGCCCTGCGTGAGCGCGGCGCCGACGTCAACGAAATCGCCACGGCCTTCCTGGCGCGCCAGAGTGCGCGCATCAACCGTACCGACCTGAAGTTTGCTGCGGATGCCGAGCAGGCGATTCGTCACTACTCCTGGCCGGGTAACGTGCGGGAGCTGGAAAACGCGGTAGAGCGTGCGGTGATTCTGTCGGAGAGCCCGGAAATTTCCGCCGAGCTGCTGGGGATCGATATCGAGCTCAGCGACCTGGATGATGATGACTTCATCGGTTTGCCACCGCAGCAAGGTGGCGGCAGTAACAACAGCCACGAGCCGACAGAAGATTTGTCACTGGAAGATTACTTCCAGCATTTCGTGCTGGAGCACCAGGACCACATGACCGAGACCGAACTGGCGCGCAAACTGGGCGTCAGCCGTAAATGCCTGTGGGAACGGCGCCAGCGCTTGGGTATCCCGCGGCGCAAGACCGGGGTTGCCAGCGAAAGCTGAGTGGGTCGCCCCCACAGGTAACACCCGCAGATGTGAAAAAACTGTTACCGCTGATTTTTCACGTAACAAAAGCCGGGGCTTACGGTAACGAAGCCCCGGCTTTTTTTCGCCTACAAAAAACCCGAAAACGCCCCAAACCCTTATTTTGCTGGGCCTCGCAAAAGTTGGCACGCACCCTGCTATATGCTTAGTACAAAAACAATAACAAGCAAATGTACAAGACAATAAAAATAAGACGAATCGACTCACGCATAACAAAAACAACACGGCGGAGGCGCAGCTAACTGATTCTTTTGGAGAGGCGTTGCATTTGGGGCTTGCCCCGCAACCAGGCCGAGAACAACAAAAACTGCCCTAAGGCAGAGCCTGAACTGGTTGGATCGTAGATCAGCAACACAGCGACCAAAGCAATCCGTTTGCTCTTGGCTCCCGATTGGGAGTGTCATGAAGGTGAAGCTTCATGGCGAGGGCGATCAACAAAAACAAGAAGCCCGAAACCAATAATAAAAATAGAGCACGCAACTACTTCTGGGGGAGCTTCGGCTCCCCTTGTAGTTTCCGCGATTTGGCACCTGCCACCCTTCTTTTAAGCTTCTGGCTCAAGCCTTGCAGCTAGTTCCTACACCATCCCCTGACTAAATGCTAGAATCCCGGCCCATCATGCGGTCATTCTTCGTTATGGCCGAACATTCCTTCAAACAGTGCATCCCATGCTGAAGAAGTTGTTCCAGTCATTCCGTTCTCCCTTGCGTCGTACGCAACACAAACGCAGCACGCCTGAAGTGCTCAATAGCAGCCAGCATTCGCTGCAACGCGCCCAGTTCAGCCGTTATGCGGTGAACATCGTCGAACGTTTGCAGAACGCCGGCTACCAGGCCTACCTGGTTGGCGGTTGCGTGCGCGACATGTTGCTCAATATCACTCCCAAGGATTTCGACGTCGCCACCAGCGCCACGCCGGAACAAGTGCGTGCCGAATTCCGCAATGCGCGGATCATCGGCCGGCGCTTCAAGTTGGTGCACATCCACTTTGGTCGCGAGATCATCGAGGTCGCGACCTTCCGCGCCAACCATCCGCAAAACGATGAAGAAGAAGACACTAACCAGTCTTCCCGCAATGAAAGCGGGCGCATCCTGCGGGACAACGTCTATGGCACCCTGGAAGAAGACGCGCAACGCCGCGACTTCACCATCAACGCCTTGTATTACGACCCGGTCAGCGAGCGCATCCTCGATTACGCCAATGGCGTACACGACATCCGCAACAACTTGCTGCGCCTGATCGGCGACCCGACGCAACGCTACCAGGAAGACCCGGTGCGCATGCTGCGGGCCGTGCGTTTCGCCGCCAAGCTGAACTTCGGCATCGAGAAGCACACGGCCGCGCCGATTCGCGACCTGGCGCCGATGCTGCGGGAAATCCCCTCGGCACGCCTGTTCGAAGAGGTGCTCAAGCTGTTCCTCTCCGGCTATGCTGCCGACACCTTCGAAATGCTGGTTGACCTGCAGTTGTTCGACCCACTGTTCCCGGCCAGCGCCGAAGCACTGGAGTACAACCCGACCTACACCCACACGCTGATCAGCGAAGCCTTGATCAACACCGACCTGCGCATCAAGCAGAACAAACCGGTAACCCCGGCGTTCCTGTTTGCCGCCCTGTTGTGGCCAGCGCTTCCAAAACGCGTCATGCGCTTGCAAGACCGTGGCATGCCGGCAATTCCGGCCATGCAGGAAGCCGCTCACGAGCTGATCGCCGAGCAATGCCAGCGCATCGCTATCCCGAAACGCTTCACCATGCCGATCCGCGAGATCTGGGACATGCAGGAGCGCCTGCCACGCCGCAGCGGCAAACGCGCCGACCTGCTGCTGGACAACCCGCGCTTCCGTGCCGGCTATGACTTCCTGCTGCTGCGCGAAAGCGCCGGCGAGCAGACCGACGGCCTGGGCGAATGGTGGACCGACTACCAGGACGCCAACGACAGCCAGCGCCGCGAGATGATCAAAGAGCTCAGCAGCAAAGGCGAAGCCACCGGCGATGGCCCGAAAAAACGTCGTCGCAGCAGTGGCAGCAAGCGCAAACGCAGCGCTGGCGATTCATCGAGCGCGTCGGGCGAGTAAGCACGTGGAACGTATCTACGTCGGCATGGGCAGCAACCTGGCTGCCCCTGAACAACAATTGCGCGACGCCATCGAGGCCCTCGCGCAATTGCCGGACACCACGCTGGCGGGCGTCTCCGCCTTCTATCAAAGTGATTCCCTGCTCCCGGGCCAGCCGCGCTATACCAATGCGGTCGCGGCCCTGGACAGCGCCCTGGCACCACTGGAACTGCTCGATGCGCTGCAAGCCATCGAGAATGACCAGGGCCGCGAGCGTCTTGAGCGTTGGGGCCCGCGCACCCTGGACCTGGATATCCTGGTGTTTGGCGACCGGCTGATCGATGAGCCGCGCCTGAAGGTGCCGCACTATCAAATGCACCTGCGTGCATTCGTGCTTTACCCGCTGGCAGAACTGGCCCCGGCGAGCCTGCAACTGGCCGATGGCCGCCTGCTCGGCGACCTGCTGGATGCCTGCCCGTTTGTCGGCCTGGAACGCCTGGCGCCTGCTGAATCGCATCAGTAACAGCGGTAACACCACCGCCGTAACAATGCGGTAACACATCCAATTGACTTCCAGAGTCCTCCTCACGACTATAGGCGTCCCGCTGCCGCCTACCCGGCGCTAAAGGGCGCAATCCAGGCCTTATAAGCACTGATCCTTAAGAAAGTGCGCCTGTATAAACGAAGACTCACGCGCGTTACTCGCTGTTTCCAAGCGCCTGAATGAGGACCCTTTTCATGCCAAACGTTACCCTGAGCACCTTGCAGAGCCTCAAGCTCAAAGGTGAAAAGATCACCATGCTGACCTGCTACGACGCCACTTTTGCCCAGGCCAGCAGCCAGGCAGGAGTTGAAGTGTTGCTGGTGGGGGACTCCCTGGGCATGGTTCTACAAGGGAATGATAGCACCCTGCCCGTCACCAACGATGAAATCGCTTACCACACGGCCTGCGTCAAGCGCGGCAACGAAGGCGCCTTCATCATTGCCGACCTGCCCTTCATGGCCGATGCCACCATCGAACAGACCCTGACCAACAGTGCTCAACTGATGCGTGCCGGTGCACACATGATCAAGGTTGAAGGTGCCGCCTGGCTCGCCGAGTCGATTCGTTTGCTGGCTGAACGCGGCGTGCCGGTTTGCGCGCACATGGGCCTGACGCCACAGTCGGTGAATATCCTCGGCGGCTACAAGGTACAAGGCCGCGGCGAAGCCCAGGCGCGCCAGATGCGGGCCGATGCCATCGCCCTTGAACAGGCCGGTGCGTGCATGATTCTGCTCGAATGCGTGCCAAGCGAGCTGGCAGCGGAAATCACCCAGGCCGTTAAAGTACCGGTGATCGGTATCGGCGCCGGTTCTGCCACAGACGGCCAGGTATTGGTACTGCATGACATGCTGGGCCTGTCCCTTACCGGCCGCGTACCCAAGTTCGTGAAGAACTTCATGGCGGGCCAGGACAGTATCCAATCAGCCCTCGCCGCCTACGTCAGCGAAGTCAAAGCCGTCACCTTCCCGGGCGCCGAACACGGATTCTCCGCATGAACACCGTCAAGACCGTGCGCGAACTGCGCGCCGCCGTTACCCATGCCCGCAGCGCGGGCAAACGCATCGGCTTCGTGCCCACTATGGGCAACCTGCACAGCGGCCATGCCACGCTGGTCACCAAGGCTGCGCAACAAGCCGACTTCGTGGTGGCGAGCATTTTCGTCAACCCGCTGCAATTTGGCGCCGGCGAAGACCTGGACAAATACCCGCGCACCCTGGCGGCCGACCAGGAGAAGCTCTTGCAAGCCGGTTGCAACCTGCTGTTCGCCCCGACCGTCGACGAAATGTACCCCGACGGCATGGCCGGCCAGACACGCGTCAGCGTGCCGCAACTGTCCGAAGGCCTGTGCGGCGCCAGCCGGCCCGGGCATTTTGAAGGCGTGGCCACGGTGGTCAGCAAGCTGTTCAACATGGTCCAGCCGGACCTGGCGATCTTTGGCCAGAAGGACTACCAGCAACTGGCGGTGATTCGCGCCATGGTCCATGACCTGAACATGCCGATCCAGATTATCGGCGAGCCGACCGTGCGCGCCGACGACGGCCTCGCGCTGTCGTCGCGCAATGGTTACCTCACCGACGAACAGCGCGCGATCGCACCGGTGCTGTACCGCTGCCTCAGCCAGATTGCCGCCGCCATTGAAGCGGGCGACCGCGACTTCGCCAAACTGCGCGCCGCACAGGTCCAGCAGATCGAAGCGGCAGGTTTTCGCATGGACTACCTGGAGGTTCGCCAGGGCCTGCACCTGCGTCCGGCCACCGCCGAAGACAAGGACCTGGTGATCCTGGTCGCCGCCTACCTGGGCGCCACCCGGCTGATCGACAACCTGCATCTGCACCTGAACTGACCCCGCCGCACACCCCGCCTGTTGCACTGCCTGATCGGCCGGTATAAAAAAGTACCGGCCACAGCGCAGACAAAGCCAAGACAGATCGACACGCTAGGTTTAATGTATTCGCCCTACGCTCTTCGTTGGCGTTGACCGGAGCCTGTCATCTTCACAAAGACAGGACATTCCCGGCTTTCAAGTGTCCTAAAAGCAGTCCCAGCAATAAAAAGGAAACCCGCAGCGATGGCGTACTACCGCACTCCTCATGACGTTACCGCTCTGCCCGCCTGGCAAGCGCTCAATCAACATCGCCAAGCCATGCAGGATTTCAGCATGCGCGAAGCCTTTAATGCCGATCCCCAGCGCTTTACCCAGTTCACCTTGAGCAGCTGCGGACTTTTCCTCGATTACTCGAAAAACCTGATCACCAGCGAAACCCGCGACCTGCTGGTAGGCCTGGCCAAGGAAGTCGACCTTCAGGGCGCGATCAAGTCGCTGTTCAACGGCGAGCCGGTCAACTCCTCCGAAGGCCGTCCGGCGCTGCACACCGCATTGCGTCGCCCGGTGGGTGACAAGCTGTCCGTCAACGGCGTGAACATCATGCCGGACGTGCACAAGGTGCTGAACCAGATCACTGACCTGGTCGGCCGCATCCACGACGGCCTGTGGCGTGGCTACACCGAGAAGCCGATCACCGACGTGGTGAACATCGGTATCGGTGGCTCGTTTCTCGGCCCGGAGCTGGTGTCTGAAGCGCTGTTGTCCTACGCCCACAAAGGCGTGCGCTGCCATTACCTGGCAAACATCGACGGCAGTGAGTTCCACGAGCTGACCATGAAGCTGCGCGCCGAGACCACGCTGTTCATCGTCTCGTCAAAATCCTTCAACACCCTCGAAACCCTGAAAAACGCCCAGGCCGCCCGCGCCTGGTACCTGGCCCAGGGTGGCTCGGAAGCCGAGCTGTATCGCCACTTCATCGCCGTCTCGAGCAACAATGCGGCGGCCGTGGCCTTCGGTATCCGCGAAGAGAACATTTTCCCGATGTGGGACTGGGTGGGCGGTCGTTACTCGCTGTGGTCGGCCATCGGCCTGCCCATCGCGCTGGCCATCGGCATGTCCAACTTCAAGGAACTGCTGTCCGGCGCCTACACCATGGACCAGCATTTCCAGACCGCTCCATTCGAGGCGAACATGCCGGTGCTGCTCGGCCTGCTGGGCGTGTGGTACGGCAACTTCTGGGGCGCGCAGAGCCACGCAATCCTGCCGTACGATCACTACCTGCGTAACATCACCAAGCACCTGCAACAGCTGGACATGGAATCCAACGGCAAGAGCGTGCGCCAGGACGGTACGCCGGTTTCCACCGACACCGGCCCGGTTATCTGGGGCGGCGTAGGCTGCAACGGCCAGCATGCTTACCACCAGCTGCTGCACCAGGGCACCCAACTGATCCCGGCCGACTTCATCGTGCCGATCGTCAGCTTCAACCCGGTCTCCGACCACCATCAGTGGCTGTACGCCAACTGCCTGTCCCAGAGCCAGGCCCTGATGCTCGGCAAGACCCGCGCCGAGGCTGAAGCCGAGCTGCGCGACAAGGGCATGGACGAAGCCGAAGTGCAGAAGCTGGCACCGCACAAGGTGATCCCGGGCAACCGTCCAAGCAACACCATTGTGGTTGAACGCATCAGCCCTCGCCGTCTTGGCGCACTGGTGGCGATGTATGAACACAAAGTGTTCGTGCAAAGCGTCATCTGGGGCATCAACGCGTTCGACCAGTGGGGCGTGGAGTTGGGCAAGGAGCTGGGCAAAGGCGTCTACAACCGCCTGACCGGCACCGAAGAACAGCCTGCGGACGATGCGTCCACCCAGGGGTTGATCAACTACTTCCGCGGCCGTCACCGCGGTTGATGGTATCAGCACTACAATGAGGGTCTGAACCTGCGGGAGCGGACCCTTGTAGGAGCTGGCTTGCCAGCTCCTACGAGGGTCGCAAAGCTCCCCTCTTGTCGCAAAAAACAAGAATAAGGATCCCTCATGTTCGATATCAGCACGTTCCCCGCCGCCGATGCCGTCCGCCGGGCTGCGCAACTCAGTCAAGAGGACTACCAGCGCCTCTACCGCCAATCCGTCGAGCAACCCGATACGTTCTGGGCCGAACAGGCCAAGCGTTTTCTCGACTGGACCACGCCCTGGCAGACCGTCCAGAAATCCGACATCAAGACCGGCGCCGCGCAATGGTTTGCCGGAGGCCAACTGAACGTCAGTTACAACTGCATCGACCGTCACCTCGCGCAACGCGCTGATCAGCCGGCCTTCATCTGGGAGGGCGATGATCCTGCGACGTCTTCCAAAATTACCTACCGCCAGCTCCACCAAAACGTCAGCCGCCTGGCCAACGTGCTGAAAAGCCGTGGCGTAAAGAAAGGCGACCGCGTGTGTATCTACATGCCGATGATTCCCGAGGCGGCCTACGCGATGCTGGCCTGTACGCGGATTGGTGCGGTGCATTCGGTGGTGTTTGGCGGATTCTCGCCGGACGCCCTGCGCGACCGCATTCTCGACGCCGATTGCCGCACGGTGATCACCGCCGATGAAGGCGTGCGCGGCGGCAAGCCGGTGGCGCTGAAACAGAATGTCGACAAGGCTCTGGCCAGTTGCCCGGGTGTCAGCACGGTACTGGTGGTGCAGCGCACTGGCGCGGCAGTCAATTGGACTGAAGGGCGCGACCTCAAGTATCAACAGGCCCTGGATGCAGCCAGCGACGACTGCCCGCCCGAGCCGATGGATGCGGAAGACCCGCTGTTTATCCTCTACACCTCCGGCAGCACCGGCAAACCCAAAGGTGTGTTGCATACCACCGGCGGTTACCTGCTGCAGGCTGCGATGACCTTCAAGTACGTGCTCGATTACCGCGAAGGCGAAGTGTTCTGGTGCACCGCCGATGTCGGCTGGGTCACCGGCCACAGCTATATCGTGTACGGGCCACTGGCCAATGGTGCGACCTCGCTGATGTTCGAAGGCGTGCCGAGCTACCCGGACAGCTCGCGGTTCTGGCAGGTGATCGACAAACACAAGGTCAACATCTTCTACACCGCGCCGACCGCGTTACGCGCGCTGATGCGGGAAGGCCACGGGCCACTGGAAAACACTTCCCGCGCCAGCCTGCGCCTGCTGGGCAGTGTCGGCGAGCCAATCAACCCGGAGGCCTGGGACTGGTACTTCAACGCGGTCGGCGAACAACGCTGCCCGATTGTCGACACCTGGTGGCAGACCGAAACCGGCGGCATCATGCTCAGCCCGCTGGTCAGCGCCCAGCGGATCAAGCCTGGCTGCGCCACCCAGCCGATGTTTGGCGTGGTGCCGGTGCTGCTCGATGAGCAAGGCAAGGAAATCAGTGGCGCCGGCAGCGGCGTGCTGGCGATCAAATCCAGCTGGCCGGGGCAGATCCGCAGCGTGTACGGCGACCCTCAGCGGATGATCGACACCTATTTCAAACCCTACCCCGGCTACTACTTTACCGGCGACGGCGCGCGGCGCGACGAGGACGGTGACTACTGGATCACCGGCCGCATCGACGACGTGATCAACGTTTCCGGGCACCGCATCGGCACCGCCGAAGTCGAAAGCGCCCTGGTGCTGCATGATCAGGTCGCAGAAGCCGCGGTGGTCGGTTATCCACACGACGTAAAAGGCCAGGGCATCTATGCCTTCGTCACGCCCATGAATGGCGTCGAGCCCGACGACGCGCTGAAAAAACACCTGCTGGACCTGGTCAGCAAGGAAATCGGCAGCTTCGCCAAGCCCGAGCTGATTCAATGGGCGCCGGCCTTGCCGAAAACCCGCTCAGGCAAGATCATGCGGCGGATCCTGCGCAAGATTGCCTGCAACGAGCTGGACAGCCTGGGAGACACATCCACACTGGCCGACCCGAGCGTGGTGGACGGCCTGATCGACAAGCGCCTCAACCGCTAGGAACCCATGGAATTCATTCGCAGCCGCATCGAAAACCAGCTGATGAGCCTGACCGGCTTGTCGCTGGGCCAACTCGACCTGGAGAACCCCAAGGGCGATCCGGGTCTCTTTGGGCCGAACTCGGTGAGCTGGAAGGTCCATGGCGACTTCAGCAGCATGTTGATCGGCGGCATCAGCGCGTTGATGTTGCAGGCATTGCACCCGCTGGCGTTGGCCGGCGTGTGGGACCACTCGAACTTTCGGCAGGACATGCTGGGGCGGTTACGACGCACCTCGCAGTTCATTTCCGGCACCACGTTTGGTTCGCGGCGTGACGCCGAATGGCTGATCGAGAAAGTGCGCACCATCCACCTGCAAGTGGTCGGCCATGCACCGGACGGCCGACCGTATGCCGCCAGTGATCCCGAGTTGCTGACCTGGGTGCATGTGGCGGAGGTCAGCAACTTTCTCGCGGCCCACCTGCGTTATCGCAACCCGGATTTATCTAAGAGGGATCAAGACCGGTACTACAGCGAAATCGCCCTGGTGGCCGAGCAATTGGGCGCGCGCCATGTGCCGCGTTCGCGCCAGGAAATTTCCGATTACCTTGAGCGTATCCGCCCGCAACTGCTGTGTGACCAGCGCAGCCACGAAGTCCTGCGCCTGCTGCTCAATGCGCCGTCTCCGAGCACCCTGGCCAAGCCGTTTGGCTCGCTGATGATGCAGGCCGGTATCGACCTGCTGCCGGACTGGGCCAGCGACATGCTCGGGCAGAAGCAAAGCCCGATCCAGCGCCAGATGATTCGTGCCGGGGTCAGGCGCAGCGCGCCGTTGTTGCGCTGGGCCATGCGCAATGGTTCGGTGCAGCGGGCCCACAGGCGAATGGGCCTGCTGGAGCCATAACTGTTAAACTCCCGCGCCCCAATTACTCTGCAAGGCGCGCACTATGTCTTCCTTGAATCAGGCGCTGCGCGCCGCCCTCGATCATCGCCAGGACCTGCTCGCCGAGCTGCATGCACAAGGTACCGATTGCTATCGCCTGTTCCACGGCAGCCAGGAAGGCGCCGGCGGCCTGACGATCGACCGCTACGGCCCGCAACTGCTGGTGCAGAGTTTTCACCAGTCGCTGGAAAGCGACGACCTGTTGCACCTGCATCAAGCAATCAACCAGCACCTGGGGCTTGAACTGCTGCTGGTCTACAACGACCGCTCCCGGGGCAACTCGCGCATCGACCGTGAAGACACGGTTTACCGTGCCGAGCCCGCAGCCCTGGAAGACCTGGTCGGCCACGAATGGGGCCTCAATTACCGCGTGCGCGGCCGCCATGCCGGGCAAGACCCGCTGTTGTTCCTGGACCTGCGCAACACCCGCGGCTGGGTCAAGGCACACAGCGCCGGCAAAAGCGTGCTGAACTTGTTTGCCTACACCTGCGGCGTAGGCCTGAGTGCTGCTGCCGGTGGCGCTCGTGAGGTGTGCAACCTGGACTTTGCCGAGGGCAACCTGGCGGTCGGTCGCGAAAACGGCCAGCTCAACCCGCAATTGCCGACGATGGAATTCATCCAGTCCGACTACTTCCCGGCAATCCGCCAACTGGCCGGCCTGCCCATCAGCCAGCGTCGGGGGCAGAAGCTGCCGAGTTACCCGCGCCTGGAGCAGCGTCAATACGATCTGGTACTGCTCGACCCACCCGCCTGGGCCAAGAGCGCCTTCGGTACCGTCGACCTGCTGCGCGACTACCAGAGCCTGCTCAAGCCGGCGCTGCTGGCCACGGCCGACAACGGCGTGCTGATCTGCTGCAACAACCTGGCGAAAGTCGGCATGGACGACTGGCGTGACCAGGTCCTGCGATGTGCGGAAAAGGCCGGGCGCCCGGTGCGCGACTGGCAGGTCATGACACCCGGCGCAGACTTCCCGTCCCACGACCAGCAACCACCGCTGAAGACCCTGATCCTGCAACTGTAGGACTTGTCCCAAAAGGGTCAGGGCGCAGTAATAAAGGCCCGGCTCTTCGGAACCGTAAACCCGTGCCATACTCCAAGGCACTCTTGATTGACATAGATGGCGTCACATATGCCCAAAGGATTGATTCGCGCCGCTGGCGCCTTGCTGACCGCCCTTGCCCTGTACAGTTTGCTGGGCTTCCTGATTCTCCCCGGTATTGCCCTTCGCGTGGCCAACCAACAGTTGGCCAACTACGCCACGGTGCCGGCGCGTGTCGAGCGTATCGAGCTCAACCCGTTCAGCCTCGAACTGACCGTGTGGGGCCTGAATATCGGTGAGCCGGGCAAGGAGCAAGTGGCCTTTGAACGCCTCTATGCCAACCTGCAGATCGACAGCCTGTGGACCCGCGCCCTGCACCTGGCCGACGTACAACTCGACAAGCCCAAGACCGAGCTGCTGTTCGACAAATCCGGCCAGCTCAACCTGGCGCAGCTGTTCAAACTCCCGGCCAGCGAACCGACACCAACCGATCCGAACGCCAAGCCATTCCCGCTGCGCATCGATAACATCAAGCTGGCAGGCGGCTATGTGCACTTCCAGGATTTGCGCCCGAGCGAGCCGATCGAGTTTCTCTACGACAAACTCGATTTCGAGCTGAAAAACCTCAGCACGCTGCCCGATGACAACGCCGACATGACCCTGGTAGCAGCCGGCCCTGAAGGCGGCCAGATCGACTGGACCGGCAACTTCAGCCTGATCCCGATCGCCTCCGAGGGCAAACTCAAGGTTACCGACGGCAAGATGAAAGTCTGGTGGCCGTATGTGCGTGACGCGGTGCCGCTGGTTCTGGAAGACGGCATCCTCAACTTCAGCACCGACTACAAGCTGAGCCTGGCCAAGGAAACCGAGCTGAACCTGACCAACGTCGCCCTGAGTGTCGCGCCGTTTGCGATCAAGGCACCGGATGGCCGGCCGCTCGCGCGCCTGCAGAAGCTGGACGTCAGCGAAACCACCGTGGACCTGGCCAAACAGCAAGTGATCGTCGGCAAGATCCGCAGTAATAAACTCGAAACCTGGGCCGCCCTTGAAGCCGACGGCCAGCTGGACTGGCAGAAGCTGTTTGCCAGCCAACCGAGCAAACCTGCAACTGCACCCGCAGCCGAGCCAGCCACCGCACCCGCTACCGCCGACTCGCCAAAACCTGCACCGGCAGCGCCGAGCAAGCCTTGGCAAGTGCTGCTCAAGGACGTGCAACTGCGCGACTATCAAGTGCATCTGGCTGACCGCTCGGCCAAACCGGCAGTCGCCCTGGAAGTCGGGCCGCTGAACCTTGACCTGCAGGGTTTCGACAGCCTTAACCAGAGCCCTTTTACCCTCAAGCTCGATACCGGCGTAGGCAAACAAGGCAAGCTCGAGGCGACCGGCCAGGTCAACCTGAGCCCGGTCAGCGCCAAGCTGAAAGTGGACACCAAAGACATCGACCTGCGCGTCGCCCAGTCGTATATCAGCCCGTTTATCCGCCTGGAACTGCGTAGCGGCATGCTCGGCAGCAACCTCGACGTGAACCTGAAAAGCACCGCCCCCCTGGCATTCCAGGTGACCGGCCGGGCCCAGGTCGACCAGTTGCACACCCTGGACACCATGAAGACCCGCGACTTCCTCAAGTGGCAGCGCCTGGTGCTGGAAGGCGTGAATTATCAACACGGCGACAGCCTGTCGATCGACAAGGTCAACCTGTTGCAGCCCTATGCGCGCTTCATGATCAACGATGACCGCACCACCAACATCGATGACCTGCTGATCCCGCAGCCGGCCAACAGCCCCGGCAAGTCCGCGGCGAAACCTGCGGCCAGCAAAGAAAAGCCCCTGGGCATTCATATTGGTCAAATTGCGATCAACGACGGCTCGGCCAACTTCGCCGACTTCAGCCTGACCCCGAACTTCGCCACGGCCATCCAGCAGCTCAACGGCCAGATCGGCACCATTGACAGTCGCCAGGCCAAACCGGCGAGCGTCGACGTCAAGGGCAAGGTTGACCGTTATGCACCGGTCACCATCAAGGGCAGCGTGAATCCGTTTGACCCGATGGCCGCACTGGATATCGCCACCAGCTTCAAACGCGTCGAACTGACCACCCTGACGCCATACTCGGGCAAGTTTGCCGGGTTCCGCATCCGCAAGGGTCGGCTCAACCTGGACCTGCATTACGTCATCACCAAGGGCCAGTTGAAGGCCGAAAACAAGGTGGTAGTCGAGCAACTGCAACTGGGTGAGAAGGTCGACAGCGCCGACGCCGTGGACCTGCCGATTCGCCTGGCGATAGCCCTGCTCAAGGACTCCGACGGCAAGATCTCGATCGAACTGCCGGTGACCGGCGACTTGAACAACCCGCAGTTCAGCGTCATGCCGATTGTCTGGCAGACCCTGCGCAACCTGGTAGTGCGTGCGGCCACGGCGCCATTCAAGTTCATTGGCGGCCTGATCAGCGGTGGTGGTGCCCAAGACCTTGGCAACGTGTCGTTTGCGGCAGGCTCCAGCGAGCTGAGCAAGGATTCCCAGTCGGCCCTCGACAGCCTGGCCAAAGCCCTCAAGGAGCGCCCTGCGCTGCGCCTGGAGATCGAAGGCACCGCCGCTGCCAGCAGCGACGGCCCGCTTTTGGCCGCACAACGGCTGGAACGCGAATACCAGTACAACTACTACAAGATCCTCCAGCGCCGTGGCGACAAGGTACCGGCCCAGGCGTCGCTGCTTGAAGTACCGGAAAAGGAAAAGGCGCCGCTGCTGGAAGGCATCTACCGCACCCGCCTGAAGCAACAGCCTCCGGCCGAATGGAAAGACCTGAGCAATGACGAGCGCACCGCCAAGCTGCGGGACGGTGTGATCAAGTTCTGGAGTGGCAGTGACGTGTTGCTGCGCCAACTGGGCCAGGACCGCGCCAGCGCGATCAAGGACTACCTGGTAGACAAGGCGCAGCTGGAAGATGAGCGGGTTTACTTTATCGATGCAAACCTTGGGGAAGCGGAGAAAGATGGTCGGGTGGTAACACCGATGCATCTGGATGCCGAATAAACCGGCACCCGCTGAGTACCTGTGGCGAGGGGGCTTGTCCCCCGTTGGGCTGCGTAGCGGCCCCAATGAGGGCGTCGCGGTCATTCAGGCGGATCACCGTCGTCATACCAAGGGGCCGCTACGCAGCCCAACGGGGGCAAGCCCCCTCGCCACAAGAGCCTCGCTGACCTCCCCACTTTTCTACCCACAATAGAACAGGCCCCGACACAAGTGCCTGGGCCTGTAATGACCACATCCGTGTGGTCGGTCGCATGAACCTGTGAGGTGCATTGAGCGGATATCTAACTCGCTCGTGGCCGCCTCCGCCTAGCTCAGGCGATTCGTTAAGCGTTACTCTGCTTTCAGGCCGTCGGCCGATACAGCTTTAACGCCTTTGATTTTCTTGGTGATGTTCACCGCGGTGGTTTTCTGCGCTTCAGTCACTGCGACGGTCGACGACAGGGAAACTACACCTTTGTTGGTTTCGACTTTGATGTCGGTGCCAGGAATACCTTTCTCGGTTACCAGGTCAGCTTTCACTTTGGTGGTGATCCAAGTGTCCGAGGTGGACTCTTTGGCACCAGCAGCTGCGCTTTTGGTTTTGTCGACGTTATCAGCCTTGGTAGCGCCGCCAGCCATCAGGCCGTCAGCCGAAACTGCGGTTACGCCTTTGATTTTCTTGGTGATCGCTACAGCAGTAGCTTTCTGAGCGTCGGAGATAGCAACTGTCGAGGACAGGGAAACCACACCTTTGTTGGTCTCAACCTTAATGTCCGAACCAGGAATACCTTTCTCGGTCAGCAGGTCAGCTTTGACTTTGGTGGTGATCCAGGTATCCGAAGTGGACTCCTTAGCCTTGGTGACTTCACCGGCCGCCAGCGTCATAGGGGCTTGGGAAGTCTGAGCAAAGGCTACGTTAGCACCCATGGCCAGGGTCAGAGCGGTAGCAGTAGCGAGAGCGAACTTCTTCATACGAGTAACTCCTGTTTTATTAAAAGTCTGCAGTACGTAAACCTTGATGCTGCAGCGTTAACAGGGATATTGCAGACAGTGTGCCAACTCGATGCGACCAATTAAATCCTTATAAAACAATACGTTATGAAAACAGGTGATTTTCGGAATCGTGCAACTTGCATGAAGACGAACGTGCCTGCATGCAAGTTGCGGCTTTTGGGGTATGGCTAAACGCCTGATTTCGCGACAGTTTCCCGCAGGCATAAAAAAAGGACTCCGAAGAGTCCTTTTTCAGCTTGCAGCGACGGGGTGATTAAACGCCCGAAGCCTTGGCTGCTGCTACGTCCTTGATGGACAGCTTGATACGGCCGCGGTTGTCCACGTCCAGTACCAGCACTTCCACTTCCTGGCCTTCTTTCAGGATGTCGGTCACTTTCTCAACGCGAGCATCGCTCAGCATGGAGATGTGAACCAGACCGTCCTTGCCCGGCAGGATGTTGACGAATGCGCCGAAGTCGACGATGCGCTCAACCTTACCGACGTAGATCTTGCCGATCTCGGCTTCAGCAGTGATACCCAGGACGCGCTGACGTGCCGCTTCAGCCGCTTCCTTGGTTTCGCCGAAGATCTTGATCGAGCCGTCGTCTTCGATGTCGATCGAAGCCTTGGTCTCTTCACAGATCGCACGAATGGTCGCGCCGCCTTTACCGATAACATCACGGATTTTGTCGGTGTCGATTTTCATCGCGATCATGGTCGGAGCATTTTCCGACAGTTCGGTACGGGACTGGCCAATGATCTGGTTCATCTGACCGAGGATGTTCAGGCGCGCTTCCAGGGCTTGGCCCAGAGCGATTTCCATGATTTCTTCGGTGATGCCCTTGATCTTGATGTCCATCTGCAGCGCGGTAACACCTTTGGCGGTACCGGCTACTTTGAAGTCCATGTCGCCCAGGTGGTCTTCGTCGCCCAGGATGTCGGTCAGGATGGCGAACTTCTCGCCTTCTTTAACCAGGCCCATGGCGATACCGGCAACCGGTGCCTTCATCGGAACGCCGGCATCCATCAGAGCCAGGGAAGCGCCGCAGACCGAAGCCATGGAGCTGGAACCGTTGGACTCGGTGATTTCCGACACAACACGAATGGTGTACGGGAACACGTCGGCGGCAGGCAACATGGCTGCAATCGAACGACGGGCCAGACGGCCGTGACCGATTTCGCGACGACCAGCGCCACCCATGCGACCACACTCACCTACCGAGAACGGAGGGAAGTTGTAGTGCAGCATGAACGGGTCTTTTTTCTCGCCTTCCAGGGTGTCCAGCAGCTGTGCGTCACGGGCAGTACCCAGTGTTGCAACAACCAGGGCCTGGGTTTCACCACGGGTGAACAGGGCCGAACCGTGGGTTTTTGGCAGAACGCCGACTTCGATGTTCAGCGGACGTACGGTGCGGGTGTCGCGGCCGTCGATACGTGGCTTGCCGTTAACGATGTTTTCGCGAACGGTGCGGTATTCGATTTCGCCGAAGGCTGCTTTGACTTCGCTGGAAGAAGGCTGGCCTTCTTCACCGGACAGCTTGGCAACAACCTGGTCCTTCAGTTCACCCAGGCGAGCGTAACGGTCGGCCTTGATGGTGATGGTGTAGGCGTCGGAGATAGCGGTGCCGAACTCGGAGCGGATAGCGCCCAGCAGTGCGGTAGCTTCTGGCTGAGGAGCCCAGGTCCAGGTTGGCTTGGCAGCTTCAGCGGCCAGTTCCTTGACAGCGTTGATCACAACCTGGAACTCGTCGTGAGCAAACAGTACAGCGCCCAGCATCTGGTCTTCGGTCAGCTCTTTGGCTTCCGATTCAACCATCAACACGGCTTCCGAAGTACCGGCAACGACCATGTCCAGGCTCGAAGCTTTCTGTTGTTCGTAAGTCGGGTTCAGCAGGTAGCCGGTGCTTTCGTGGAATGCAACACGGGCAGCGCCGATCGGGCCATCGAAAGGAATACCGGAGATGGCCAGGGCCGCCGAGGTACCGATCATCGCAGCGATGTCCGGATCGGTCTTCTTGCTGGTGGAAACGACGGTGCAGACAACCTGCACTTCGTTCATGAAGCCTTCTGGGAACAGCGGACGGATCGGACGGTCGATCAGTCGGGAAGTCAGGGTTTCTTTCTCGGAAGGACGGCCTTCACGCTTGAAGAAACCACCAGGGATCTTACCGGCAGCGTAAGTCTTTTCCTGGTAGTGAACGGAAAGAGGGAAGAAGCCTTTGCTTGGGTCAGCGGTCTTGGCGCCTACAACGGTCACCAATACGGTGACGTCGTCGTCAACGGTAACCAGCACTGCGCCGGAGGCTTGACGGGCGATACGGCCTGTCTCGAGGGTAACGGTCGACTGACCGAACTGGAATTTTTTGATAACCGGGTTCACGGTGTCCTACCTTCTTTGTGGCTCTTGGGGAACTTGTCTTCTTGCGAAATTCTTGGGCAATGTCGGGAATCGGCCCAACGCCTGTCCAGGGTAAAACGTGTATCCAGATAAAACTTGAGGCTGGAAGCCTGCCATGGGCCAGCGGGAAACCCACTGACACACGACAGCCAACCAACCTCTAGCGCAATCGCTTATTAGCGACGCAGACCCAGGCGACCGATCAGAGTCTGATAACGACCCAGATCCTTGCCTTTCAGGTAGTCCAGCAGCTTACGGCGCTGGTTTACCATGCGGATCAGACCACGACGGGAGTGGTGATCTTTACCGTTGGCCTTGAAGTGACCTTGCAGCTTGTTGATGTTGTGGGTCAGCAGTGCAACTTGCACTTCTGGCGAACCAGTGTCACCAACAGCTTGCTGATAGTCAGCAACGATTTGTGCTTTTTCTTGAACGTCGAGAGCCATGAGGCAATCCTTTTTTCAGGAAACCACCCAAAGGGCAGTTTCAACAGGCCAGGGACAAATCCCTGTATCTAAAAATGAGTAGTGACCATGCCTGCTAACAGCCACCCTCGTTCCAGTTTGAGTAAAAGCTACTGCGCTTTTACCACAAACTGGTTTCGGTCATTCTGACCGAATCAGTCGACGCGGCGCGATGCGCCCGTCTTCGCTCACTTCACCGATACCGATAAAGCGACCGTTGTGATCTTGTACCCGCACCATGCCGAACTTCGGGGCATCCGGTGCACGTACCGGCTGGCCGTTAAGCCAGTAGAACGCGCTGTGCTCCGAGAAGTGCAGCAATGGCCAATCCAGTAAACCGCTGTCCGATGGCATCAGGAAGCGATCAACCGCTTCGTTGCCGCCTTCGGCATGCACTGCTTCCAGCTCTTCCAGCGTGACCGTCTGGGCCAGGGTGAAAGGGCCTGCCTGGGTGCGTCGCAGTTCTGCAACGTATGCGCCACAGCCTAGTTGCTCACCGATATCTTCCACGAGGGTGCGGATATAGGTGCCTTTGCTGCAGTCCACCGCCAACCGGGCAGTGTCGCCTTCAACGGCGAGCAATTCCAAGCGCGCAATAGTAACAGAACGCGGTTCGCGCTCCACCACTTCCCCTGCACGTGCCAGCTTGTAAAGAGGCTGGCCATCACGCTTGAGAGCCGAGTACATCGGCGGTATCTGACTGATTTGCCCACGAAAAGCAGGTAAGGCAGCTTCGATATCAGCACGACCAACGGTCACCTCGCGAACCTGCAAAACATCACCTTCGGCGTCTGCCGTGGTGGTGGTCTTGCCCAGTTGCATCAGGGTCTCGTAGCCCTTGTCGGAATCGAGCAGGTATTGCGAAAACTTGGTGGCCTCGCCGAAGCACAACGGCAACACGCCGGTGGCCAAGGGGTCGAGGCTGCCGGTGTGCCCTGCCTTCTCGGCATTGAGCAGCCAGCGAACCTTCTGCAACGCCGCATTGGAGGTAAAACCAATGGGCTTGTCGAGCAGAATGATGCCGCTGACATTACGACGGATACGTTTGACCTGAGCCACCGATTACTCCTTGGCGTCTTCAGGCGTGGCGGATTCCGGGTGCTGATTGTCTTCAGCCACGGCCCGCTCGATCAGTGCCGACAGGTGCGCGCCACGCACGACGCTTTCGTCGTAGTGGAAGTGCAACTGAGGAACGCTGCGCAGCTTCATTTCACGGGCCAACTGCATACGCAGGAAACCTGCGGCGGAGTTGAGCACCTTGATGCTTTGCGCGATTTCTTCGCTGTTGTCCTGGCCCATTACGGTGATGAAGATCTTGGCGTGACCAACGTCACGGCTGACTTCAACGGCGGTGATGGTGACCAGGCCAACACGTGGGTCTTTTACTTCACGACGGATCAGCTGTGCCAGCTCACGCTGCATCTGATCGCCGATACGTTGGGTACGGCTGTATTCTTTTGCCATGTCTTGTTACCTGTTGCTGCCACACGGTGAAACCCGTGGGGTCTGAAAGCGGCAAACGCCCGGCCTGACAAAAGCCAGACCGGGCGTTGCGTTTAGAGTCCGGACACAGCGCCAGGCATTTGCATGCCCGGGCGCTGCGTGGCCCTTGAAGTACGCGAGTTAGAGGCTGCGAGCAACCTGGACCTTCTCGTAGACTTCGATCTTGTCACCCGCCTTGACGTCGTTGTAGCTCTTGACGCCAATACCGCATTCCATGCCGGCACGTACTTCGGAAGCGTCATCCTTGAAGCGGCGCAGGGATTCCAGCTCGCCTTCGAAGATAACGATGTCTTCACGCAGTACACGGATTGGACGGTTACGGTGCACAACACCTTCGATAACCATGCAACCGGCGATCGCGCCGAATTTCGGCGAGCGGAACACGTCACGCACCTCGGCCACACCCAGGATGTTCTCCCGGACGTCGCTGCCAAGCATGCCGGTGAGGGCTTTCTTGACGTCTTCGATGATGTCGTAGATGACGTTGTAGTAACGCATGTCCAGGCCTTCCTGCTCGACGATCTTCCGTGCGCCAGCATCGGCACGCACGTTGAAGCCGAACAGTACAGCGTTGGAGGCCAGCGCCAGGTTGGCATCGGATTCGGTGATACCACCGACACCGCCGCCGACCACACGCACTTGCACTTCGTCGTTACCCAGGCCATTCAAGGCGCCGTTCAACGCTTCGAGGGAACCACGAACGTCAGATTTGAGGACGATGTTAAGCGTCTTCTTCTCTGCCTGGCCCATGTTCTCGAAGATGTTTTCCAGCTTGCCGGCGTGAGCACGGGCCAGCTTGACTTCGCGGAACTTGCCTTGGCGGAACAGAGCCACTTCACGGGCTTTCTTCTCGTCCGACAGCACGCTCATCTCGTCGCCAGCGTCCGGGGTACCGTCCAGGCCGAGGATCTCGACAGGGATGGAAGGACCGGCTTCCTTGATTGGCTTGCCGTTCTCGTCGAGCATGGCACGTACACGGCCATAGTTCGAACCGACCAGGACCATGTCGCCTTGGCGCAGGGTACCGTCTTGAACCAGAACGGTTGCAACCGGGCCACGACCCTTGTCGAGACGCGATTCAACCACAACACCACGACCCGGGGCCGATGGAGTTGCTTTCAGTTCGAGAACTTCGGCTTGCAGCAGGACAGCTTCGAGCAGTTCGTCTACACCGGTACCGACTTTCGCCGAAACCGAAACGAATGGCGTATCACCGCCCCACTCTTCGGAAGTCACGCCGTGAACCGACAGTTCGCTACGGATGCGATCGAGATCGGCGCCCGGCTTGTCGATTTTGTTCACTGCAACAACCAGAGGAACACCAGCGGCTTTAGCGTGCTGGACAGCTTCAATGGTCTGCGGCATTACGCCGTCGTCCGCTGCAACTACCAGGATCACGATGTCAGTCGCCTTGGCACCACGGGCACGCATGGCGGTAAACGCGGCGTGACCAGGGGTGTCGAGGAAGGTGACCATGCCGCGTTCGGTTTCAACGTGGTATGCACCGATGTGCTGGGTGATGCCGCCGGCTTCGCCTGCAGCTACCTTGGCACGACGGATATAGTCGAGCAGCGAGGTCTTACCATGGTCAACGTGGCCCATTACGGTCACGACTGGCGCACGGGAGAACGTCTCGCCTTCAAACTTCAGGGACTCGGCCAGGGAATCTTCCAGGGCGGTGTCGCTGACCAGGGTCACTTTGTGGCCCAGCTCCTCAGCAACCAGTTGGGCAGTTTCCTGGTCCAGTACCTGGTTGATGGTCGCTGGGGTACCCAGTTTGAACATGAACTTGATGATTTCAGCAGCCTTGACCGACATCTGATTGGCGAGGTCGCCAACAGTGATGGTCTCGCCGATCTGCACATCACGCACGACAGGGCCGGTTGGGCTCTGGAAACCGTGGGCATTGCGCTTCTTCAGCTTGGCCTTGCCGCGACCACCGCGACGGAAGCTGTCGCTTTCTTCGTCGGTAGTACGTGGGGCAACGCGTGGCGCTGGCGCCTTCTCTTTGACCGAAGCACGATGTGGAGCGTTTTTGCGCTCACCATCGCCACTGCCACGACGATTGTTATCGTCGGCACGTGGTTTGTCCGGGCGGCGAGGTTCTTCGCGTTTGCGAGCGTCGGCTGCAGGAGCTGGCGCGGCGGCAACCGGAGCGGCCTCACGAACAGCTTCAACAGGCGCGCTAGGCGCAGCAACGGCCTCAGTGTTAGCAGGTTGCGCAGCAGCAGGCTGGCGACGCGCTTCTTCTTCGGCGCGACGCTTGGCTTCTTCTTCAGCCTTCTGACGAGCAGCATTTTCTACTGCGCGACGTTCTTCCAGTTCGCGTTTGCGCTCGGCTTCGATTTCTTCCGGGCTGCGCTGTACGAAGACTTTCTTCTTGCGTACTTCAACGCTGATGCTCTTGCTGCCAGCAACACGCAGGGTGCTGGTGGTTTTGCGCTGCAATGTAATCTTGCGCGGTTCTTCCACTTTCGCCTTGTGGCTGCTCTTCAAGTGAGTCAGCAAAGACTGCTTCTCACTATCGCTCACACCTTCATCGGCGGCGGTGTGCGGCAGACCTGCCTCACGCATCTGCTGCAACAGGCGCTCTACCGGTGTTTTGACCTCATCGGCCAGTTGTTTCACCGTGACTTGCGTCATGCACTTCTCTCCTCAGGCCGCGCCTAATTACTCGAACCAATGGGCTCGGGCGGCCATGATCAACTTGCCGGCACGATCATCGTCAATGCCGTCGATGTCGAGCAGGTCGTCAATAGACTGCTCGGCCAGGTCTTCGCGGGTAATTACGCCGCGCACCGCCAGTTCCATCGCCAAATCCTTGTCCATACCCTCAAGCGAGAGCAGGTCTTCGGCCGGATGGGCGTCTGCCAGCTTTTCCTCAGTAGCGATGGCTTTAGTCAACAAACGATCCTTGGCCCGAGCGCGAAGCTCGTTGACGGTGTCTTCGTCAAAGCCGTCGATGTTGAGCATTTCTTCCAACGGTACGTAGGCAATCTCTTCCAGGCTGGTGAAGCCTTCATCTACCAGCACCTGTGCCAGGTCTTCGTCGACTTCCAGCTCGTCGATGAAGTTGCGCAGGATGTCACCGGTTTCTGCTTGCTGCTTAGCCTGGATGTCCGATTCGGTCATCACGTTCAGGGTCCAGCCGGTCAACTGGCTGGCCAAACGTACGTTCTGACCACCGCGACCGATGGCCTGAGCCAGATTGTCTGCGCCAACGGCGATGTCCATTGCATGGGCATCCTCGTCAACGATAATTGCCGCCACTTCAGCAGGCGACATTGCGTTGATCACGAACTGCGCAGGGTTATCGTCCCACAGGACGATGTCCACACGCTCACCGCCCAATTCGCCCGACACTGCCTGGACGCGCGAACCGCGCATACCAATGCAAGCGCCTTGCGGGTCGATGCGTTTGTCCTTGGAGCGGACCGCGATCTTGGCGCGTGAACCCGGATCGCGGGACGCAGCCATGACTTCGATCAGGCCTTCGGCAATTTCCGGCACTTCGATGCGGAACAGCTCGATCAGCATTTCCGGCGCGGTACGCGACAGGATCAACTGAGGGCCGCGGTTCTCGGTGCGGATTTCCTTGAGCAGCGCACGCAAGCGCACGCCAACCCGGAAAGTTTCGCGGGAAATGATGTCTTCGCGGGCCAGCAACGCTTCAGCGTTGTTACCCAGGTCGACGATCACGTTGTCGCGGGTGACTTTTTTCACGGTGCCGGAGATGATTTCCCCCAGGCGCTCGCGATAAGCGTCAACGACTTGAGCGCGCTCGGCTTCGCGGACCTTCTGCACGATGACTTGCTTGGCAGTCTGTGCAGCGATGCGGCCGAACTCGATGGATTCGATCTTTTCTTCGACGACATCACCGACCTGGGCGCCCGGATGCGTTTCAGCAACCTTGCTCGGCCAGGTTTCGATGGCCGGATCATCAAGATCGGCTTCTTCGACGACCGTCCAGCGACGGAAAGTCTCGTAGGCACCGGTGTGGCGGTTGATTTCCACACGCAGATCAACTTCGTCTTCAAAACGCTTTTTGGTAGCAGTGGCCAGGGCCAGCTCCAGCGCTTCAAAAATCACGTTTGCCGGTACGCCCTTTTCATTGGATACCGACTCAACAACCAGCAGTACTTCTTTGCTCATCGTACGCCTCGCCTTTCGCAAGCCATTGGATCCGCGGGATCCGCGTCTCAGTCAAAACTGGGAATAATGTTGGCCTTGTCGATCATATCGATCGGCAACAGGAACTCATGGTCTTCTACCTGCACCACGACGTCCTGCTCTTCTACACCGCGCAGAAGGCCCTGAAAGTTGCGTCGCCCTTCAAAGGGAGAGCGCAGCTTGATCTTCACTTGTTCACCGGCAAATTTTGCAAACTGATCAATAGTGAACAGTGGGCGTTCCATGCCAGGCGAGGAAACTTCGAGGGTGTATTCAACGGAGATCGGATCTTCAACATCCAGGACACCGCTGATCTGACGGCTGACAATGGCACAATCGTCCACCAGCACGCCGCCCTCTTTATCGATATAAACGCGCAACATTGAGTGGCGACCTTGAGCCGAAAACTCAATACCCCAGCATTCATAGCCTAGGGCCACGACCACCGGGGCCAACAAGGCCTGCAACTCTTCTAGCTTGCTCGACACCTGAACCCCCTCGTGCATGTATGTGCATGCTGTGCAAAATAAAAAAATGGGCGAAACGCCCATCCTTGAAACGCCGTCGAACAGCGGCGTTGAAAGTGTCCAGCTAACAAAAAGCCCCTTAAAAGGGGCTCCGCTAAAACTGGTTGCGGGGGCCGGATTTGAACCGACGACCTTCGGGTTATGAGCCCGACGAGCTACCAGACTGCTCCACCCCGCGACAAAGCTGGGGCGGAAGTATACGACCGATCCCTTACAGGGTCAATGTAACCTTCCACCTACAAGAAAGCCCGCAACAGCGGGCTCTCCTGATAATTGGTACCGAGAAGGGGACTCGAACCCCTACACCCTATGGGCACAACCACCTCAAGGTTGCGTGTCTACCAATTCCACCACCTCGGCAATACAGCGTTTACAACCTTCTTACTTCTGCTCTTGAGCTGGAGGTACGTCAGTCGCTGGAGTAGCCGACTTTTGCTCTTGAAGCACCGGGACATCATCAGAAGCCGGTTTTGCTTTTGGTACTTCCAACACTGCTGGGTTTGGGAGACCTACCTGAGTCAGCACATGAGCTTTCTCTTTAGCAAAGTAACCTAACCCCAAGCTGGTTATGAAGAAACCGGCGGCAAGTATAGCAGTAAACTTACTAAGAAAGGTAGAGGAACCTTGGCTTCCGAACACAGTATTTGAAGCACCTGCCCCGAAAGACGCACCAGCGTCCGCACCTTTACCCTGCTGCAGCAAAACCAGAGCAACTACGCCCAGTGCACCCAGCAGATGAAAAACAACGATGACTGTTTCCAGCATTTTTTCAGTTTCCCGCGGCGCGACAGATCGCACCGAACTCATCTGCATTCAGGGAAGCTCCACCAATGAGCCCCCCATCGATATCCGGCATGCCGAACAGTTCGACCGCATTGGCCGCCTTCACGCTGCCGCCGTATAGAAGCCGCACACCTCGTGCGACCTCAGAATTCTCTGCCGCCAACTGCGCGCGGATGGCTGCGTGCACATCCTGCGCCTGTTGCGGCGAAGCAGTCAGCCCGGTGCCAATGGCCCAGACCGGCTCGTAAGCAATTACTGCATTTGCAAAGGCACCGACTCCCAGCTCCTCGATGATGCTGCCCAGCTGACGCCCGACAACCTCAAGAGTTTTACCGGACTCACGCTGCTCAAGGGTCTCCCCTATGCACAACACCGGAACCAAGCCGCAAGCCTGTGCCGCCGCGAATTTGCGATTGAGTGTCCCATCACGCTCGCCCATGATCTGGCGGCGCTCGGAGTGCCCAACAAGCACCAGGGAACAACCCGCATCAACCAGCTGACTCGGTGCAATCTCACCGGTCAACGCACCTTGCATGGATTCCACCGCAGAGTTCTGCGCGCCGACCTGGATCGACTTGCCTTTCAAGCCATCAATCACTTGATTGATATACAAGCAAGGCGGGAATACCGCGACATCAACACCGCTAGGCAAGGCCAAATGACGAAGGCCATTGATCAGCTCAGCGACACTGGCGCGGGTACCGTGCATCTTCCAGTTACCAGCTACCATAGTGCGACGCATGCTGTACCTCGTCGGTCAAAGTGGGCGCAGATGTTACCCAACCACATCATCACTGGCAAGCCGAATTCAGGCGCAAACTTCAGTTACCAGTTTTGCCAGCTCTTCGGCATAGCCGCGAACCTGTGTTTCGTCCTCGCCCTCGACCATTACACGCACCAAAGGCTCGGTACCCGACTTGCGCAGCAAGACCCGACCACGCCCCGCCATGGCGGCAGTCACGCGCTCACTGGCCTCTTTGACAGCCGGATGCTCGATAGGGTTGTCACCGCCTGCAAAGCGCACGTTGAGCAGCACTTGCGGGCACTTGCGCAACGCCTGCCGCGCCTGGGCCAGGCTTTCTTCACGGCGACGCAGCGCCAGCAGCACCTGCAGCGCCGCAATGATCGCATCCCCGGTAGTCGTGTGCTGGAAGCAGACGATATGACCGGAATTTTCGCCACCCACCTGCCAATTACGCTCCAGCAGGTCGGCAATCACGTAGCGGTCACCGACATTGGCGCGCACAAACGGGATCCCCAGATCTGCCAGGGCCAGCTCCAGGCCAAGATTGCTCATCAAGGTACCGACGACGCCGCCTTGCAGCTTGTTACGCTCATGCAGGTCACGGGCGATGATGAACAACAGGTCGTCGCCATCGACGATCGCGCCAGTGTGGTCGACCATCAATACGCGGTCGCCATCACCATCGAACGCGATGCCCAAGTCGGCATGCTCAGCCAGGACAGCCGCCTGCAACTGCCCCATGTGGGTTGAGCCGCAGTTGTCGTTGATGTTCAGGCCGTTCGGCTGCGCCGACAGTACAGTAACGTCTGCGCCAAGCTCCTTGAACACACTCGGTGCGACTTTGTAAGTCGCGCCGTGGGCGCAGTCGATGACGACCTTCAACCCGGCAAAATTGGTGCTGCTAGGCACGCTGCTTTTGCAAAACTCGATGTAACGGCCGGAAGCGTCGTTAATCCGCGAAACCTTGCCCAGCTTGCTCGATTCGACGACGGTCATCGGCGCATCCAGCAACTCTTCGATCATGTGCTCGATCTCATCCGGCAGCTTGGTGCCCTGGCCTGAGAAGAACTTGATGCCGTTGTCATCGTGGGGATTGTGCGAAGCGCTGATCACGATACCGGCTTCAGCATGAAAGGTACGCGTCAGGTAAGCGATCGCCGGCGTAGGCATCGGCCCCAACAGCATCACATCAGCGCCAGCAGCAGACAGACCTGCCTCCAGCGCAGACTCAAACATATAACCCGAGATACGCGTGTCCTTACCCACCAGGATACGGCAGGCCCCCATGCTGCGGAACGCCATGCCGGCGGCCCAGCCCAGCTTGAGCATGAAATCGGGAGTAATCGGGAATTCGCCGACCCGACCGCGAATGCCATCGGTGCCAAAATACTTTTTAGTCATAAGTGCTCCATCATTCTTATTCGGCTGATTCAACCGCTGCGATCATCCGCACTACATCTATCGTCTCGGCCACGTCATGCACGCGCAAGATGCGCGCACCCTTGACCACGGCAAGTGCCGCAAGTGCCAGGCCGCCATGCAGCCGCTCACCCACGGGACGATTCAACGCCAGACCTATCATGCTCTTGCGCGAAACCCCGACCAACAAGGGGCGACCAAGGGCATGCAGGGATTCCATATGCTTGAACAGGCTTAAATTGTGCTGCAAGGTCTTGGCAAAGCCAAATCCCGGGTCGAGGATTATCCGCTCGGGAGCAATCCCCGCCGCCGCGCATTGAGCCATGCGCTCGGCAAGGAAGCCTTTCACTTCACCGACCAGATTGTCGTAATGAGGGTCGTCCTGCATCGTGCCCGGCTCGCCAAGCATATGCATCAGACAAACCGGCAGCCCCGTCGCGGCGGCCGCATCCAGAGCGCCATCGCGCTGCAAAGAGCGCACATCGTTGATCAACCCTGCACCCAGCCGCGCAGTTTCGCGCATAACGGCAGGGGTCGAGGTGTCGACAGAGATGATGACGTCCAGCTCTTGATGGATGCGCTCGACAATCGGAGCAACCCGCTCCAGCTCCTCCAGGGGAGAAACTGTGCGCGCGCCGGGCCGGGTTGATTCGCCACCGACGTCAATCAGAGTCGCACCGGCAGCCACCATCGCTTCCGCATGGCGCAACGCAGCATCAAGCTGACTGAAGCGACCACCATCGGAAAAGGAATCAGGGGTTACATTAAGAATGCCCATAACGTGTGTATGGGCCAAATCAAGAACCCGGCTGCCGCAAGGCAACCGGGTCGAGGACAACGCAGAAGTCATTTCAAACCTTAATGGTCAGCAGCCGGGCCGCCGATCGGGGCTTCAGGGCGTTCGTTCTGTACCACTGGCGGCGTGCCGGAAGTACCCGAACCACCTTCCCAATCGCGAGGCTCGCGAGGCGTACGACCGGCCATGATGTCGTCAATCTGCTCGGCATCAATGGTCTCGTACTTCATCAGGGCATCAGCCATGGCGTCGAGCTTGTCGCGATTGTCGGTGAGGATCTGCTTGGCCGTGCCGTAGCACTGGTCAATGATGCTGCGCACCTCGGAGTCGATCAGCTTGGCTGTCTCGCCGGAGAAGCTGGCAGCTTGACCACCACCACCGCGACCCAGGAATACTTCGCCTTCTTCCTCGGCATACATCAAAGGACCGAGTTTCTCCGACAGACCCCACTTGGTCACCATGTTCCGTGCAATCTGGCTGGCACGCATGATGTCGTTGGAGGCACCGGTGGTAACACCATCGAAGCCCAGGGTCATCTCTTCGGCGATCCGGCCGCCATACAGCGAGCAGATCTGGCTGATCAAGGCACGCTTGGAGAGGCTGTAGCGATCCTCTTCCGGCAGGAACATGGTGACGCCCAGCGCCCGGCCACGAGGAATGATCGATACCTTGTAGACCGGGTCATGCTCAGGCACAACGCGACCAACAATGGCGTGACCGGCTTCATGATAAGCGGTGTTCTGCTTCTCTTTCTCGGACATGACCATGGATTTGCGCTCGGCGCCCATCATGATCTTGTCTTTCGCCAGCTCGAACTCCTTCATTTCAACGATGCGCTTGCCGGTACGGGCGGCAAACAGCGACGCCTCGTTCACCAGGTTGGCAAGGTCGGCACCGGAGAAGCCTGGAGTACCACGGGCAATCACGGCCGGAGCCACGTCGTCGCCCATTGGCACTTTGCGCATGTGCACTTTCAGGATCTGCTCACGACCACGGATGTCTGGCAACCCGACAACGACCTGACGGTCAAAACGGCCCGGACGCAGCAAAGCGGGGTCGAGTACGTCTGGACGGTTGGTTGCAGCGATCACGATGATGCCGTCGTTCATTTCAAAGCCGTCCATCTCAACCAGCAACTGGTTAAGCGTCTGCTCACGCTCATCATGACCGCCGCCCATGCCGGCGCCACGATGGCGACCAACGGCGTCGATTTCATCGATGAAGATGATGCACGGAGCGTGCTTCTTGGCCTGTTCGAACATATCGCGAACACGGCTGGCACCTACACCGACGAACATTTCGACGAAGTCGGAACCGGAAATGGTGAAGAAAGGTACTTTGGCTTCGCCGGCAATGGCCTTGGCCAACAGGGTTTTACCGGTACCTGGCGGGCCAACCATCAGCACACCGCGAGGAATACGGCCACCCAGGCGCTGGAACTTGCCCGGATCGCGCAGGAATTCAACCAGTTCGCCCACTTCTTCCTTGGCTTCGTCGCAACCGGCAACGTCAGCCAGGGTGGTTTTCACCTGATCTTCGGAAAGCAGGCGTGCCTTGCTCTTGCCGAAGCTCATCGGCCCGCCCTTGCCTCCCGCACCACCTTGCATCTGGCGCATGAAGAACATGAACACGGCGATAATCACCAGTATCGGGAAGCTGGCCACCAGGAGCTGGGTCCAGATGCTCTGCTGCTCAGGCTGCTTGCCTTCGACAACCACGTGGTTATCCACCAGGTCGCCGATCAGGCCATTGTCCTGGATTGCCGGACGGATGGTCTTGAAGCTGTCGCCATCGTTGCGCTTGCCGGTAATCACGTAGCCATCAACTGCTACGCGCTCGACCTTGCCATCCTTAACTTGCTGGATGAAGTCGGAATAGTTGAGGGTCTGCGGCTCGTTAGGGCTGGAGAAGTTGTTCATCACCGTCACGAGGACAGCCGCGATGATCAACCACAGGATCAGATTCTTTGCCATATCGTTCAATTAACTACCCTCTGAAGCAAGCTCCGCTACTGGCGCGTGCTTCGCATGATATTCACCGGCCTAACTTACTACATTACCTACAACTCTGGCAGGCGCCGTCTGTAACCCTTTGTGAAACTTTGACTACACAATATTCGTAAAGCTTCATGACGAAAGCGATATAAAAAAACCTATCGCCTCCGTCAAATTTCTCAAAAACGCTCTTCACTGGCAGCGCCTTCAATGCCACGGAAGCCGCGACCCAGCAAATACTGCTCGCGAGACCTGTCCCGGGAAGAGTCAGGCTTGCGTGTCTGTACCTTGTCGAACAGTTTGCGGATGTTCTTGTGATACTCGTCGAAGCCTTCACCCTGGAAGACCTTGACCAGGAAGTCACCACCCGGACGCAGTACCCGTCCTGCCAGGTCCAGTGCCAATTCGCACAGGAACATGGCTCGCGGCATATCAACAGCCGGTAATCCACTCATATTGGGGGCCATATCGGAAATCACAAGGTCTACCTGCGAATTTCCGACGGCCTCAAGGATCTGTGCCAGCACTTCATCCTGGGTAAAATCGCCGTGAACAAAGGTCACGTCAGGGATGCTGTCCATTTCCAGGATGTCGGAAGCGATCAAACGACCTTGTCCACCAATCAGACGACTGGTCACCTGGGACCAGCCACCCGGGGCGGCACCCAGGTCGATAACGCTCATGCCAGGACGGATCAACTTGTCCTTTTCCTGGATCTCCAGCAGTTTGTAGCTGGCCCGGGAACGGTAGCCATCCTTTTGCGCCATTTTGACGTAAGGGTCGTTGAAATGCTCTTGCAGCCACTTAAGGCTAGTTTTGGAACGGGCCACGGGCCACCTCGAAAATAAAACGGGTCGTGATTAACTGGGCGGTCCCGGACTCGCTCGGGTAAACTGGCCGCCGCTTTTTACAAGATCAGACGCAGGGGTCAGATTATGCCGCTCACTCAAGAGCAGAAGAAACAGTACAAATCCATTGGCCACCATCTGAAACCAGTTTTGATTGTGGCTGACAACGGTTTGACTGAAGGTGTGTTAGCCGAACTTGAACGCGCATTGGGCGATCACGAGCTAATCAAGATCAAGGTCAGCATCCTTGATCGCGAGGCGCGCCTGGCAGCTATTGCAGAACTGTGCAAGGCTGGCAAAGCGGACCTGGTTCAGGTCATCGGCAAGATGGCGCTGCTGTATCGCAAGAACTTCAGCGCCAACAAGCAACTGTCGAACGTACACCGCTTCAAGTGAAACAAGGGTCACGGGCGTGCTTCGCACGCCCTGCCACTCCATCCTGGCGCCGGCTGTACAACCAGCACCAACCCGGAAAACCCTAGCACAAGATAGCTGAACAGCTGCCAGCGCAACGCCTCCGGCAGAAAGATGCGCACCACGTAAAACATTGCGCACGCATACAGCGCCATCAACAGCAGTTGCCCGCGAATATCCCGCCACAGACTCCCCAAGCCTTCGGCCTTGATCAGCACCAGCGCCTGAAGCGTCACGCACGCCGCTGCAAAACCTACCAGCAACGCATTTAATAATCCGCTGACCTCATCGATCAGCAACGGTGCCAGGCCAATCAGGCCCAGCGCCGGCAGCACACCAATATGTAACAGCCATAGGCCGCCAACCCAAAGCATCTGGGCAAACTGCCAAAGCATGGCGCCCGCACGAAGCGGGCGCCGTCTTTCAGATGTGACGAACTTCGACAATCTCGTACTCGATCACGCCACCAGGCGTCTTGACGGCCACCACGTCACCCTCTTCCTTGGCAATCAAGGCGCGGGCCAGCGGCGAACCGACGGAGATCTTGCCGAGTTTGAAGTCGGCCTCGTCTTCACCCACGATGTGGTAAACCACGCTTTCGTCAGTCTCGACGTTGGCGATTTCCACGGTGGTGCCGAAAATCACCTTGCCGGTATGCGGGATAGTCGTGACGTCGATAACCACCGAATTCTGCAGGCGGCCTTCGATGTCACGGATCCGCGCCTCGACCATACCTTGCTGCTCGCGGGCAGCATGGTATTCAGCGTTTTCCTTCAGGTCACCCAATTCCCGGGCCGTACCGATGTCCTGGCTCAGCTTTGGACGGACGACCTTGGTCAGGTGGGCGTGCTCTTCTTCCAGGGCTTTTGCGCCCTGGACGGTCATTGGGTATTTGATCATGCCTTCAATCCTGCGTGTAGATCCTGCAAGCGACGCACGGTTTTTTCAGGACCGAACTTCAGCGCTTCGCAGATAGCTTCGCCAGCAGCAATGGTGGTGGTGCAGTAGATCTTGTGCTGCAAGGCGTTACGACGAATGGAGTAGGAGTCCGCGATCGACTGGCGACCTTCGGTGGTGTTGATGATCAAGGTGACTTCGTCATTCTTGATCATGTCGACCACGTGTGGACGGCCTTCCGTCACCTTGTTCACGCGACGCACTTTCAGGCCGGCAGCCTCGATCAGCTTGGCGGTCCCGGCAGTGGCCACGACTTCGAAGCCCAAGTTGATCAGATCACGGGCCACGCCTGCAACCAGCGGCTTGTCATCATCGCGCACGCTGATGAACGCAGTACCGCCGGTAGGCAGCACTTCGCTGGCGCCCATCTGGGCTTTGGCGAATGCTTCACCGAAGGTATCGCCCACGCCCATCACTTCACCGGTGGACTTCATCTCCGGGCCCAGGATCGGGTCCACACCAGGGAATTTGGCGAATGGGAACACCGCCTCTTTCACACTGTAGAAGTTCGGAATGATTTCCTTGGTGAAGCCGATTTCCTTCAAGGTCTTACCGGCCATCACACGGGCAGCAATCATTGCCAGGGAAACTCCGATGCACTTGGAAACAAACGGCACGGTACGCGAGGCGCGCGGGTTGACTTCGATGACGTAGATGTCTTCGCCTTGCAGCGCCAACTGTACGTTCATCAGGCCGACCACGCCCAGCTCCAGGGCCATTTTCTTGACCTGTTCGCGCATCTCGTCCTGGATGTGTGCAGGCAGCGAGTATGGCGGCAGCGAGCAAGCGGAGTCACCGGAGTGAACGCCAGCCTGTTCGATGTGCTGCATGATCGCGCCGATCACCACGTCGGTGCCGTCGCAGACCGCATCCACGTCCATCTCGATGGCGCAGTTGAGGAAGTGGTCCAGCAGCACCGGGCTGTCGTTGGACACTTTCACCGCATCACGCAGGTAACGCTTGAGTTCGTCTTCTTCGTAGACGATTTCCATCGCCCGGCCACCCAGTACGTAGGACGGACGCACCACCAGCGGGTAACCAATCTTGCTGGCCGCGCGGATCGCTTCGTCTTCGCTGCGCACAGTGGCGTTTGGCGGCTGACGCAGGTTCAGGCGCTCAACCATCTGCTGGAAGCGCTCACGATCTTCAGCGCGGTCGATAGCGTCAGGGCTGGTGCCGATGATTGGTACGCCAGCAGCTTCAAGTGCGCGAGCCAGTTTCAACGGGGTTTGGCCGCCGTACTGGACGATCACGCCTTTTGGCTTCTCGACGCGGCAGATTTCCAGTACGTCTTCCAGCGTTACCGGCTCGAAGTACAGACGGTCGGAAGTGTCGTAGTCAGTAGAAACAGTTTCCGGGTTGCAGTTGACCATGATGGTCTCGTACCCGTCTTCGCGCAGGGCGAGAGCGGCGTGTACGCAGCAATAATCGAACTCGATGCCTTGGCCGATACGGTTTGGACCGCCGCCCAGGATCATGATCTTGTCGCGGCCCGACGGCGCGGCTTCGCACTCTTCCTCGTAGGTGGAGTACATGTATGCAGTGTCGGTGGCGAACTCGGCCGCACAGGTATCAACGCGCTTGTAGACCGGGAAGATGTCCAGCTTGTGGCGATGGGTGCGCAGGTTCTTCTCGGTCACGCCCAGCAGCTTGGCCAGACGCATGTCGGAGAAACCTTTGCGCTTGAGGCGGAACATCAGGTCGCGGTCGATGGAGGACAGACCGAGGGTCTTGACCTTCTCTTCTTCCTTGATCAGATCTTCGATCTGCACCAGGAACCACGGGTCGATCATGTTCATGCCGAAGATGTCTTCGACGGTCATGCCGGCGCGGAAAGCATCGGCCACGTACCAGATACGCTCGGCACCCGGCACGGTCAGCTCGCGCTTGAGCACGCTCATGCTTTCCGGGTTGCTCAGGTCGAGCTTCTCGTCCAGGCCGCAAACGCCCACTTCCAGGCCGCGCAGGGCTTTCTGCAGGGACTCCTGGAAGGTCCGGCCGATGGCCATGACTTCACCGACCGACTTCATCTGAGTGGTCAGGCGGGCGTCGGCTTTCGGGAATTTCTCGAAAGCGAAGCGTGGCAGCTTGGTGACGACGTAATCGATCGACGGCTCGAAGGAAGCCGGTGTTGCGCCGCCGGTGATTTCGTTCTGCAGCTCGTCCAGGGTGTAACCGATCGCCAGCTTGGCGGCGATGCGCGCAATCGGGAAGCCGGTAGCTTTCGATGCCAGCGCCGAAGAACGCGATACACGCGGGTTCATCTCGATCACAACCATGCGGCCAGTGTCCGGGCAGATGCCGAACTGGACGTTGGAGCCACCGGTTTCCACACCGATCTCACGCAGCACCGCCAAAGAGGCGTTACGCATGATCTGGTATTCCTTGTCCGTCAGGGTCTGTGCCGGCGCAACGGTGATCGAGTCACCGGTGTGCACGCCCATCGGGTCGAAGTTTTCGATCGAGCAGACGATGATGCAGTTGTCCTTCTTATCGCGGACAACCTCCATCTCATATTCTTTCCAGCCGATCAGGGATTCGTCGATCAGCAGCTCTTTGGTCGGAGACAGGTCCAGGCCGCGGGCGCAGATTTCTTCGAACTCTTCACGGTTGTAAGCGATACCGCCGCCGGTGCCGCCCATGGTGAAGGACGGACGGATGATGCACGGGAAGCCCAGGCGCTCCAGGACCGCGTTGGCCTCTTCCATGCTATGGGCGATACCGGAACGCGGGCAATCAAGGCCGATGGACTTCATGGCCTTGTCGAAACGCGAACGGTCTTCAGCCTTGTCGATGGTGTCGGCATTGGCGCCGATCATCTCTACGCCGAACTTCTCCAGGACGCCTTCGCGCTCCAGGTCCAGTGCGCAGTTCAGGGCGGTCTGGCCACCCATGGTTGGCAGCAGTGCGTCCGGACGCTCTTTCTCGATGATCTTGGCAACGGTCTGCCACTTGATCGGCTCGATGTAGGTGGCGTCGGCCATGTCCGGGTCGGTCATGATGGTGGCCGGGTTGGAGTTCACCAGGATGACGCGGTAGCCCTCTTCGCGCAGGGCCTTACAGGCCTGGGCGCCGGAGTAGTCGAATTCGCAGGCCTGGCCGATCACGATCGGGCCAGCGCCGAGAATCAGGATGCTTTTTATGTCTGTACGTTTTGGCATGGGTTTGTCACTCAAATCCGCAGGTCAGTCGGCAAGCCGTCTTGAACAATCTTTGAAGAGCCCGAGGGGGCCGCCGGTTTCCCGGGCCGCCCTCAGGCCGCTCAGTTAGCGTCGCTTGGCCATCTCATTGATGAAACGGTCGAACAGCGGCGCTACGTCGTTCGGGCCCGGGCTTGCTTCAGGGTGGCCCTGGAAGCTGAACGCGCTCTTGTCGGTGCGCTCGATACCTTGCAGGGAACCGTCGAACAGCGACTTGTGAATCGCCCGGACGTTGCCCGGCAGCGTCGCTTCATCCACCGCAAAACCGTGGTTCTGGCTGGTGATCATCACGACGCCGGTGTCCAGATCTTGCACCGGGTGGTTGGCACCGTGGTGGCCGTGACCCATTTTCAGGGTCTTGGCGCCGGAAGCCAGGGCCAGCAGTTGGTGGCCGAGGCAGATGCCGAACACCGGGATCTCGGTTTCCAGCACTTCCTTGATCGCCTTGATGGCGTAGTCGCAAGGCTCCGGGTCACCCGGGCCGTTGGACAGGAACACGCCGTCCGGCTGCAGGGCCAGTACGTCGTTGGCCGGGGTCTGTGCAGGCACCACGGTCACGCGGCAACCGCGCTCGACCAGCATGCGCAGGATGTTGTGCTTGATACCGTAGTCGTAGGCCACGACGTGGTACGGCAGTTCGGAAGCTTCGATGGTCGCGTGGCTGTCGGTCTTCAAGTCCCAGACGGTGGAGCGCCACTCGTACGTTTCCTTGGTGCTGACGACTTTCGCCAGATCCATGCCTTTCAGGCCAGGGAAACCTTGGGCCGCTGCAATCGCTGCTTCTTCGGAGATGTTGTCACCGGCCATGATGCAGCCGTTCTGCGAGCCTTTTTCACGCAGGATGCGTGTCAGGCGACGCGTATCGATACCGGCGATCGCCACAACGTTGTTGGCTTTCAGGTAATCGGACAGGGACATCGTGTTACGCCAGTTGCTCGCTACCAGTGGCAGGTCACGAATGACCAGGCCAGCCGACCAGACACGATCAGACTCGGCGTCTTCCGGTGTAGTACCGGTGTTGCCGATGTGCGGATAGGTCAGGGTAACGATCTGTTGGGCGTAGGAAGGATCAGTAAGGATTTCCTGATAGCCGGTCATGGCGGTGTTGAACACCACCTCTCCAACGGTCTGACCGTCGGCTCCAATGGCTTCGCCGCGAAAAATGCTGCCATCAGCAAGGGCGAGTATGGCTGGCTTAGTCAAGAAGACCTCCCGTAAATAAAGCCTGAAAGGGCGATCGCAGGTTGTAAAAAAGCGGAGTGACGTATGGACACGTCACCCCGCTTCTTCACTGAATTATTCTGCGCGCTTTTAGTGGACACACTAAAGCTGTAGCTTACAGAAAAAGGCTTTTTTGGTCCACCGCTAATGAGCCTTAAAGGCAGGGGAATGCGACAGGACGTCGCCTAGCGGGTAAAAACGGGGTCTCAGCATATTCCTGAGACCCCGTTTTAGCTACTTCTTAATGCAGGTCCAGCACGTCGCGCATGTCGTACAGGGCCGGCGTACGACCCTCCAGCCACAGCGCCGCACGTACGGCACCCTTGGCGAACGTCATGCGGCTAGACGCCTTGTGAGTGATCTCAAGACGCTCACCCTCGGTTGCGAACAACACCGTGTGATCGCCCACCACATCACCGCCGCGAACGGTGGCAAAACCGATGGTGTCGTGGGCGCGAGCCCCGGTATGACCTTCACGACCATACACCGCCACCTTTGACAGGTCACGACCCAGGGCATCGGCAATCGCCTCGCCCATACGCAATGCCGTACCGGACGGCGCATCGATCTTGTGCCGGTGATGAGTCTCGATGATCTCGATGTCAGCCTCATCACCCATCACCCGCGCCGCCATGTCGAGCAGCTTCAGCGACAGATTGACGCCGACGCTGAAATTGGCCGCGAACACGATTGGAATATCCTTGCCCGCCTCCACCAGCAGCTGCTTTTGCTCGGCGCTCAGGCCCGTTGTGCCGATCACCATGGCCTTGCCCGCCTTGCGGCAGAACGCCAGGTTTTTCAGCATCACGTCCGGCAGGGTGAAATCGATCAGCACGTCGAACTCGTCGGCAACCTGCTCCAGATTGCCGGACAACGAAACGCCGATCCGCCCCAGGGACGCCAACTCACCCGCATCCGCACCAATCAAGGTGCTGCCGGGACGAACAATCGCCGCCGTCAGCCCGGAGGCCGGCGAGCTTGCCTGCACGGCCTCGACCAGGGTCTTGCCCATGCGCCCGGCAGCGCCCATCACCGCGATACGTCGCATACTCACTTCCTTACAGGTCGCCGAAGAAGCGCTTCACGCCTTCGAACCAGCCGGTGGTCTTTGGCGAATGAGTGTCATCGCCGGCCAGGGAGCTGCGGAACTCTTCCAGCAGTTCGCGCTGACGACGCCCCAGGTTCACCGGCGTCTCTACCGCCACACGGCACATCAGGTCACCAGCACCGCCACCGCGCACCGGCGCAACGCCTTTGCCACGGATACGGAACTGCTTGCCGGTCTGCGTACCCTCAGGGATCTTCAGCTTGACCCGACCGTCCAGCGTCGGAATCTCAAGCTCGCCACCCAGGGCCGCATCGACAAAGCTGATCGGCACTTCACAGAACAAATGCTTGCCGTCGCGCTGGAAAATCGAGTGCTCGCGCACATTGATCACCACATACAGGTCGCCCGTCGGGCCGCCCTGAGTGCCCGCCTCGCCTTCGCCCGACAAACGAATGCGGTCGCCAGTATCAACACCCGCCGGCACTTTCACCGAGAGAGTCTTGTACTCTTCGACACGCCCTTCGCCGTGGCACGAGTCGCACGGATCGGAAATGATCTTGCCCTGGCCGTGGCAGCGCGGGCAGGTTTGCTGCACCGAGAAGAAGCCTTGCTGCATGCGTACCTGGCCGATACCGCCGCAAGTCGGGCAAGTGATCGGCGAGGAGCCTTTCTTGGCACCCGAACCGTCGCACGGCTTGCAATTGACCAGCGTCGGAACACGGATATTGACGCTGGTACCGCGCACCGCTTCTTCCAGGTTCAGCTCCAGGGTGTAGCGCAGGTCGCTGCCACGCTGGGCACCGCCACGCTGGCCACCGCGGCCGCCGCCAAAGAAGTCGCTGAACACGTCGCCGAAAATATCGGAGAAGTTCTGCCCGCCGAAACCGGCACCGCCGCCACCCATGCTTGGGTCGACACCGGCATGGCCATACTGGTCGTAAGCGGCGCGCTTGTTCGGATCACACAGGCATTCGTAGGCCTCATTGGCCTCTTTGAACAGCTCTTCGGATTCTTTGCTATCCGGATTACGGTCCGGGTGGTGCTTCATCGCCAGGCGACGGTAAGCCTTTTTCAGGTCCGCCTCGCTGGAGCCACGCTCCACACCCAACACTTCGTAATAGTCACGCTTTGCCATAAGTCTTTGCACTCTTAAGGACGTCCGGCAAAACCCTCCTGAGCCTTGCCAAACTCGTTGAGCCCCAATACAGGCCCGGACCCAACTCACGTCAATTCAACGATCCTGGTCGTTACTGCTTTCAACCGGAAACCGGCCAAAAACGCGGTGAGTGTCGTCCGGAAAGCAGGAGCATTCCCGATCACACCGCCAGCATCCGAGCGTTGTCGCATGCTGTAAAAATTCGCGTACCCCAGACACGCCAACGCGGGAGCAAGCTCCCGCGCGGCGACATCCTACCAGTCACCGCTTGTGAGCGGTCAACCGGGCGACCAAGTTACTTCTGGTCTTTGACTTCTTCGAACTCGGCATCGACAACATCGTCGTGCTTGGCTTCAGGTTCTGCCTGGTGTGCAGCACCATCAGCCGGCTGGCCTTGTTCGGCGTACATTTTCTGAGCCACTGGCGCAGAGACTTTCGACAGCTCTTCAACCTTGGCTTCGATGGCGGCCTTGTCGTCGCCTTTAACGGCGGCTTCTAGGGCAACTACTGCGGCTTCGATTGCAGTTTTCTCTTCGGCAGTCACTTTGTCGCCAGCATCAGCGATCATTTTGCGAGTCGAGTGAACCAGTGCATCACCCTGGTTACGGGCAGCGGCCAGCTCTTCGAACTTGCGGTCTTCGTCAGCGTTGGCTTCAGCGTCACGGATCATCTGCTGGATTTCTTCCTCGGACAGACCCGAGTTAGCCTTGATCACGATCGACTGAGTCTTGCCGGTGGCCTTGTCTTTGGCGCCTACGTGCAGAATGCCGTTGGCGTCGATGTCGAAGGTCACTTCAATTTGCGGCACGCCACGTGGTGCTGGTGGAATCTCGGCCAGGTCGAACTTGCCCAGGGACTTGTTCTGACCGGCTTGCTTACGCTCACCTTGCAGCACGTGAATGGTCACGGCGCCCTGGTTGTCATCGGCAGTCGAGAACACTTGCGATTTCTTGGTAGGAATCGTGGTGTTTTTCTCGATCAGCGCAGTCATCACGCCGCCCATGGTTTCGATACCCAGGGTCAGCGGGCTTACGTCCAGCAGCAGAACGTCTTTCACGTCGCCGGCCAATACCGCGCCCTGGATGGCAGCACCCATGGCAACTGCTTCGTCCGGGTTCACGTCTTTACGCGCTTCTTTACCGAAGAACTCGGTCACCAGCTTCTGAACCAGTGGCATACGGGTCTGACCGCCCACCAGGATCACGTCGTTGATCGCGCCAACGTCGATACCCGAGTCTTTCAGCGCAATGCGGCAAGGCTCGATGGTGCGTTGAACCAGGTCTTCTACCAGCGCTTCCAGCTTGGCGCGGGAGATTTTCACGTTCAAGTGCTTAGGACCGGTAGCGTCTGCAGTGATGTACGGCAGGTTCACGTCGGTCGAATTGCTCGAAGACAGTTCGATCTTGGCTTTCTCAGCGGCTTCTTTCAGGCGCTGCATGGCCAGCGGGTCACCCTTGAGGTTCATGCCGCTTTCTTTCTTGAATTCGTCAACGAGGTAGTCGATCAGACGAATGTCAAAGTCTTCACCGCCCAGGAACGTGTCACCGTTGGTGGCCAACACTTCGAACTGGTGCTCGCCATCGACTTCAGCGATTTCGATCACGGAAACGTCGAAGGTACCGCCACCCAGGTCGTAAACGATCACAGTGTGGTCGCCCTTGGCCTTGTCCATACCGTAGGCCAGAGCGGCTGCGGTTGGTTCGTTGATGATACGTTTCACGTCCAGGCCAGCAATACGGCCGGCGTCTTTGGTCGCCTGGCGCTGGCTGTCGTTGAAGTAGGCCGGAACGGTGATCACCGCTTCAGTCACGGCTTCACCGAGGTAGTCTTCGGCGGTTTTCTTCATCTTTTTCAAGATTTCAGCCGAGATTTGTGGCGGCGACATTTTCTGGCCGTTCACTTCAACCCAGGCGTCACCGTTGTCAGCCTTGGCGATTTTGTACGGGACCATCTTGATGTCTTTCTGTACGACTTCTTCGTCGAACTTACGACCGATCAGACGCTTCACCGCGTACAGGGTGTTATGCGGATTGGTCACAGCTTGACGCTTGGCGGACTGGCCCACCAGGATTTCGCCGTCGTTGGCATAAGCCACGATGGACGGAGTGGTGCGTGCGCCTTCGGCGTTTTCAATAACTTTGGATACGCCGTTTTCCAGCACGGAGACGCAGGAGTTGGTAGTCCCCAGGTCGATACCGATAATTTTGCCCATGATTTACTCTCCCGAAACTTAGATTTTTTTGCCGCAGCAGTGGTGGCTAACTGCGACAGTACTTAAACGCTTGACTTATAGATGGGGCCGTTACGACTTATTTCAAGCCTGCTCATCAATAGAAGGTGCAACCGGTGCAGGAGCCTTGCTCACCACAACCATTGCCGGGCGCAGCAAGCGACCGTTGAGCTGGTAACCCTTCTGGAACACCTTCAATACGCTGTTCGGCTCAAGATCAGCGTTTTCCTGCATCGCCATTGCCTGGTGATGCTCGGCATTGAACGGCTCGCCGCCTTGCGGATCGATGGCTTCCAGCTGATAACGCTTCAGGGTGTCCTGGAACATTTTCAGGGTCAGTTCGATCCCTTCGCGCATTGGGCGGATGTTTTCGTCGTCCGGGTTGGACAGCTCAAGGCCACGCTCCAGGCTGTCGATGATCGGCAACAGATCACCGGCAAATTTTTCCAGGGCGAATTTGTGAGCTTTTTCTACATCCTGCTCGGCGCGGCGGCGGACGTTCTGCAGATCGGCGGCAACACGCAACGATTGATCCTGTGCGCCTGCCAATTGCTCTTCGAGCACTTGCACACGAGCGGCCAGGTCTTCACCTGCGGCCTGGTTGGCGTCTGGATTTTGCGTATCCTGCGTCTGTTCGTCAGCCATAGATTTCTCCTTTCAAAATCATGCGCGAACTCGACTCGCGCTTCTGTTCCGGTATATGGGGCCACAATTTTCAGGTTCAAGGGTTGAGGCGTTACCAAAAGTCTTTCACTTGTCCTGGATCAATTCTTATCAATCATTCCCTGTTGCGCTTAAAAAGCGATTTATTCAAGCAAATCGGACTAAGCATCAGGATTGTCACCTCCAAACAAAACACTGTATAAATAACCAGACCTAAAGCCTGGGAGCGGCCGTCATGCTGGTGCACCTGTCCGTACATAACTACGCCATCGTTGAACATCTGGATCTTGAACTGGATCGCGGGATGAGCGTAATCACAGGCGAAACCGGCGCCGGCAAGTCGATCATGCTCGACGCCCTGGGCCTGACCCTGGGTGATCGCGCCGACAGCGGGGTGGTACGCCCGGGCGCCGACAAGGCCGATATCCTCGCCACCTTTGACCTGGCCGATATCCCGGAAGCCGAGGCCTGGCTTGCCGAGCGCGACCTTAACAATGAAGGCCCGTGCATCCTGCGCCGGGTGATCACGGCCGAAGGGCGCTCCCGCGGCTATATAAATGGCACGCCCTGCCCGCTCGGCGACCTGAAAGCCCTGGGCGAACTGCTGATCGATATCCACAGCCAGCATGAACACCAGTCCCTGCTGAAAACCGACACCCATCGCCGACTCCTCGACGAATACGCCGGTGCCACCGATCTTGCGCGCCAGGTGCAATTGGCTGCGCAGCGCTGGCGCCAGACCCGCCAGGAGCTGGAGCGCCTCTCCAACTCCGGCGACGAGCAGCGCGCCCGTCACCAGTTGCTCAGCTACCAACTGGAAGAACTGGAAAGCCTGGGGCTCGGCGAGACGGAACTGGAGCAACTGGAACAGGAACACAAGAACCTCACCAACGCCGAAACCCTGCTGGGCATCTGTCGCCAAGTGGTGGAGCAGTGCAGCGAAAGTGATTCCGGCAATGTGCTCAACGCCCTGACTGCCAGCCTGAACCGGCTATCCAGCGTGAATAACGCATCAGGCTCGCTGAACGAAGCCACCACTCTGCTGACCAGCGCGCAAATCCAGGTAGAAGAAGCCGTGGGCGAACTGAACCGCTTTCTCGATCACTTCGATGCCGACCCAGCCCGCCTGCAGGATATAGAAGAGCGCCTGGACACCATCTACACCCTGGCGCGCAAACACCGGATCCAGCCGACCGAAGTCGCAACCATGCAGCAAAAGCTGCTGGATGAAATTGAAACCCTGAACGCCAACGACGAATCCATCGAGCGACTGGGTGAAGAGCTGGCGTCCTTTGCTCGCCATTATCACGAGAAAGCCCGAGAACTCAGCGACCTGCGCCATCAGGCAGCGACCGGCCTGGCCAGCGCGGTGGAGCAGGAAATCCAGCGCCTGGGCATGCCCGGCGGGCGCTTCACCATCGAGTTGCACACTAACACCAGCAATGAACTGCTGCCCAACGGCCTTGAACAGGTAGAACTGCTGGTCAGCGCGAACCCGGGCCAGCCACTCAAGGCACTGGCAAAGGTAGCTTCCGGCGGCGAGCTGTCGCGGATCAGCCTGGCGATTCAGGTGATCACCGCCCAGACCTCTCGCGTGCCAACACTGGTATTCGATGAAGTGGACGTAGGGATCGGCGGCCCGACTGCCGAGATCGTGGGCCAGTTGCTGCGCCGGCTGGGCGATCGCGGCCAGGTACTGACCGTTACCCACTTGCCACAAGTAGCTGCCCAAGGGCATCAGCACTTGTTCGTGCACAAGGTGCGAGGCAGCGATGCGACCCATACCGCCGTGTCCAAGCTGAACAAGACCGAACGGGTAGAAGAAGTGGCGCGGATGCTCGGCGGCATCGACTTGACCAAGGAGTCCTTGGCTCACGCGAAGAAAATGGTGGTAACCGCGAAGGCCTGAAGCCTGGCTTACTGAGTATTTTCTTTCTATAGAAAGCACGAAGGCGACCCTAGGGTCGCCTTCGATCGTTTCGCAGAGCGAATCTGCGTAGCTTTCTTACTTTTTCTTACGTATGTAGAGAACCAGATTGTGGTCCACCAAATCGAATCCATGCTGCTCAGCGATCATGTGCTGGAGCTTCTCGATTTCCGGACTGGTGAACTCGATAACCTCATTGGTATCCAGGTCAACCATGTGGTCGTGATGACCGCCGTCGGCCAGTTCGAACACTGCATGACCGCCGTCGAAATTATGACGAACCACCAGTCCTGCTGCTTCAAACTGGGTCAGAACACGGTAAACCGTGGCCAGGCCGACGTCCTCGTTAGACTCCATCAGCGCCTTGTATACATCCTCGGCACTCATGTGGCGCTGCTCAGCAGAATCGAGCATTTGTAGAATCTTGACTCGTGGCAGAGTCACTTTAAGACCGGCTTTGCGTAGTTCGCTATTTTCAACCATGGTTAGCTTTCTCGCGGATGCTGCTTCGCAGCTTCTCTTAATACGGGTATGATCGGCGTTTACGTTGTCCCAGCCAAGATAGTGGAAGTCGCCCACCGATGCAAAACACCAAGCTCTTGCTAACCAGTTTCACCTTTGTGGGACTGCTCGCACTCGCCGGTTGTTCATTCCCCGGGGTTTACAAAATCGACATCCAGCAGGGCAATGTCGTCACGCAGGACATGATAGACCAGTTACGCCCGGGAATGACCCGACGGCAAGTACGGTTTATCATGGGCAATCCCCTGCTGACCGACACATTCCATGCCGATCGCTGGGATTATCTCTATAGCATCCAACCTGGTGGCGGTGAACGCCAGCAGGAGCGGGTCAGTGTCATCTTCAATGGCAATGACCAGCTCGTCAGCCTGTCGGGGGACTTCAAACCGGGCGTAAGCCGCGATGAAGCCTTGCTGGGCAAGGACAACGGCACCACCGCTCCTGCGCCCGCGCAGAACGAGGAGAAGCCCAAGTCCGAGGTACCGGCCAAGCCTGGCTCGTTGCTGGACGAGATCCAGAAAGGCGTCGACGGCGTGCAAACCGTTCCGGTGCCAACTCCAGAACCTCTGGATGCCAGCCCGCAGTAAGTTTGTAACGCTCGATAAAAAGCCCGGCATGCCGGGCTTTTTGTTGTCTACCGTTTCTCAAGCTATGAATTCTGCTGTTTTGCCTTGGCAGCCTTCGCCGCACGCAAACGACGTATCTCCATCGGATCTGCGAGCAATGGCCGATAGATCTCGATTCGGTCTCCAGCCTGCACCACACGCACGTCAGCGTCCGCTACCACCTTGCCGAAAATCCCCAAGGGGCAATCCTGCAGATTCAGCTCCGGAAATTGCGCAGCCATTCCCGAGCCCAACACTGCGGCCCTGAGGGTTGAGCCCGGCGCTACTGCCAGGCTCATCAACACCTGGCGATCCACCGCGGCGTACACCACCTCGATTTCAACCAATGGCTCAGCCATGCATTTGCTTGGCGCGCTGGCAAAACGCGTCCACCAGAGTATTGGCCGCCTGATTGAACAGTGGCCCCAGGGTGGCACGCACGATAGGGCCGGCATAGTCGAACGACAGGTCTAGGCTGATCTTGCAGGCTTTCTCGTTCAACGCCTTGAACACCCACACACCGTGCAACTGAGTGAACGGACCTTCTTCGAGATTCATCTCGATGGACTGCCCGGGCACCAGCGTGTTGCGCGTGACAAAGTGCTGGCTCAAGCCGCCCTTTGCCACCCCCACGCTGGCAACCATGTGCTCATCACTGCTCTCCAACACCTCGGCAGTCGAACACCAAGGCAGGAACTCCGGGTAACGCGCCACGTCGTTGACCAGGTCATAGAGCGCCTGTGCCGGATAAGGCAGCAGGGCCGAACGTTGAATATGCGTCGTCATGTGAGCGTTATTTCCACAGCTGAGCGGCAAACATCGCGAAAGGACAACAGGATTCGCGAAAGAAAAAAATCAAAAACCAGCCTGCATTGTCCGGGATTCATTCAACACGCTCAAGCACGCAGGTTGACCGTAGCCGACGCGCTCGCAACTCCCTATAATGCCGCCCCTATGGCTAAACAAAAGAAACACCCAACAGGGACCATCGCGCAAAATAAAAAGGCGCGACACGATTACTTCATCGAACATCGTTTCGAGGCTGGTCTGGTCCTGGCCGGCTGGGAAGTAAAAAGTCTGCGTGCCAGCAAGCTGCAGCTGGTCGACAGTTATGTGCTGCTCAAAGACGGCGAGGCATGGCTGCTCGGCAGTCATATCACGCCGCTGATGACCGCGAGCACCCACGTGATCGCCGACCCGGTGCGCACGCGCAAGCTGTTGCTCAATGCCCGCGAGCTGGAAAAGCTCCACGCCGCCGTGCAGCAAAAGGGCTACGCCTGTGTCTGCCTGTCGTGGTACTGGAGCAAGCACCTGGTCAAGTGCGAGATCGCACTGGGCAAGGGCAAGAAGGAATACGACAAGCGTGATACCGAGCGCGAGCGCGATTCCAACCGGGAATTGCAGCGTGCCGTGCGCAACAAGGGCAAGGAAGACTGACTTTCTTGTGACTTGATGTGGATGACGGAGCCCGCTCCCTCATCCACAGCATTTGCTACATCCCTTTGCGCCGTTCCGCCCGGGCCATGCGCTGAACCTCCTGCCGCACTTCCTCCAGCACTTCCTGCACATACAGCAGGTGACGTGTTGAGACTTCCCGTGCCTGCTCGGCGCGCCCCTCGATAATCGCCAGATACAGGTCCCGGTGCTGATTGATCAGCATGTCGCGGGTCTCCGTACGCTGCTGGTACATGCCGCCAATATTGGTCACCACATTACGCTTGAGCAGGTCGAACAGGCCGCGAATGGTGTGCAGCAATACCGCGTTATGGCTGGCCTCGGCGATGGCCAGGTGAAACCTCGCATCCGCCGCGCCCTCTTCCGCCCGGCTCACTTCATCCGACCGCGTGTAGCAATCCTGCAACTCCTCGAACGCTGCCGTTAGCCGCTCGCGGTCCACCTCAGTGGCACGCAACGCTGCGTAATACGCGCACGAGGCCTCCAGGGTCTGACGAAACTCCAGAAGATCACGCTGAGCCTCCGGATTATTTTCCAGCAGATGCAGCAGCGGATCACTGAAGGTTGAACCCAGCGACTCCACCACATAATTGCCACCACCTTGGCGACTGATCAGCAAACCTTTTGCCACCAGCTTCTGGATCGCCTCACGCAACGACGGCCGCGACACCCCGAACTGCTCGGCCAGTGCGCGCTCGGCCGGCAAGCGCTCGCCCGACTTCAGCGTGCCCTCAAGGATCATGCCCTCAAGCTGCTCGACGATGTCGTCAGACAAACGGCGCTGACGCACCTGATCAAACCCCATAGCTCACTCTCCACCATCCCGACCACTCGCCGGGGCCCCTATTCTGGCCTATCGCCGCGTATCCGGCACCTATCAGAACGCCCTCGTTTAAGCCAATCAGCACCCACCAACCCCGACCTACGACCAAAGATTCACAAGCGGCAAATTGACACATCCCCCAGAAGGCTTTTAACCTAGCCAACGGTGATTGTAAATTGGTAATACCAATTACCCAAATCATCCAAGCAGTGCCTGACCAACAACAATTAGGGGCCACCCCATATGCAAACCTGGCAACAGCTCTACAGCCCGCTCGGCAGCCTCGGCCTGTCCGCACTGGCCGCCGTCATTCCTATCGTATTTTTCTTCCTGGCCCTGGCGGTGTTTCGCCTCAAAGGCCACGTTGCGGGCAGCATCACCCTGGCACTGTCGATCCTGGTGGCGATATTTGCCTTCCAGATGCCGGTCGACATGGCGCTCGCCGCCGCCGGTTATGGCTTCGCCTACGGCCTGTGGCCAATCGCCTGGATCATCGTCGCCGCCGTATTCCTGTACAAACTGACGGTCAAGAGCGGCCAGTTCGAAATCATCCGCAGCTCCGTGCTGTCGATTACCGACGACCAGCGCCTGCAAGTGCTGCTGATCGGCTTCTGCTTCGGCGCGTTCCTGGAAGGCGCCGCCGGTTTCGGTGCACCGGTGGCGATTACTGCCGCACTGCTGGTAGGCCTGGGTTTCAATCCGCTGTATGCCGCCGGCCTGTGCCTGATTGCCAACACTGCCCCCGTCGCGTTCGGCGCACTGGGGATTCCGATCATCGTGGCGGGCCAGGTGACGGGCATCGACGCGTTCAAGATCGGCGCCATGGCCGGTCGCCAATTGCCGCTGCTGTCGTTGTTCGTGCCGTTCTGGCTGGTGTTCATGATGGACGGCCTGCGCGGCGTCAAGGAAACCTGGCCTGCCGCGCTGGTTGCGGGCCTGAGCTTCGCCGTTACCCAGTTCTTCACCTCGAACTACATCGGCCCGGAACTGCCGGACATCACCTCGGCCCTGGCCAGCCTGATTTCCCTGACCCTGTTCCTGAAAGTCTGGCAGCCCAAGCGCAGTGCCGGCGCGCAAATCGTTGGCGCAACGTCCGGCACTGCCGTCACTGCCAGCGCCGGTGGCTTTGGCCTGCCTCGCAACACCCTGGCTTCGCCTTACAGCCTGGGGGAAATTTTCAAGGCCTGGTCGCCGTTCCTGATCCTGACCGTGCTGGTCACCATCTGGACCCTCAAGCCGTTCAAGGCGATGTTCGCCGCCGGCGGCGCGATGTACAGCTCGGTATTCAACTTTGCGATCCCGCACCTGGATCAACTGGTGATCAAGGTTGCGCCCATCGTTGCTACGCCAACGGCCATCCCCGCGGTATTCAAGCTTGATCCGATTTCCGCCACCGGCACGGCGATTTTCTTCTCCGCCCTGGTATCGATGCTGGTGCTGAAGATTGATTTCAAAACTGGTCTGACCACCTTGAAAGAAACTTTTTATGAGCTGCGCTGGCCGATCCTTTCCATCGGCATGGTGCTGGCCTTTGCCTTCGTCACCAACTATTCGGGCATGTCATCAACCATGGCCCTGGTGCTGGCGGCTACCGGCGCGGCATTCCCGTTCTTCTCGCCATTCCTTGGCTGGCTCGGGGTATTCCTGACGGGTTCTGATACTTCATCCAACGCACTGTTCAGCTCGCTGCAAGCCACCACCGCGCACCAGATCGGCGTCAACGACACCTTGCTGGTAGCGGCAAACACCAGCGGCGGCGTGACCGGCAAGATGATCTCGCCGCAGTCGATTGCCGTGGCATGCGCCGCCACTGGCCTGGTGGGCAAGGAATCCGACCTGTTCCGCTTTACCCTCAAGCACAGCCTGTTTTTCGCGACGATCGTCGGGCTGATCACCTTGGCCCAGGCTTACTGGTTCACCGGTATGCTGGTGCATTAAGACCTGCACGCGATAGGGTAAGAACCGACGCCGGGCAGCGATTCCGGCGTCTGCTATTTCTGGAGGACCGATGAGCCTGCCTGCTGCTTTTCTGAGCGACGCCGCACAACTGATCCCGAAAGATCGTCGTTTCGACGATCCACTTTCCACCCTCGCCTTCGGCACCGACGCCAGCTTTTACCGACTGATCCCACAACTGGTAATCCGGGTTGAATCGGAAGATGAAGTGGTGGCCCTGCTGCAACTGGCCCAGCGCGACCGCGTGCCGGTGACCTTTCGTGCGGCGGGCACCAGCCTTTCGGGACAGGCCATCAGCGACTCGGTACTGATCGTGCTGGGGGACAATTGGAACGGGCGTGAGATTCGCGGCCAGGGCACACAAATTCGTCTGCAGCCCGGCGTGATCGGGGCGCAGGCCAACGCCTGGCTGGCACCGTTCGGGCGCAAGATCGGCCCGGACCCGGCGTCGATCAATGCCTGCAAGATTGGCGGCATCGTCGCCAACAATGCCAGCGGCATGTGCTGCGGCACGGCGCAGAATACCTATCACACCCTGGCGGGCATTCGCTTGGTGCTGGCCGACGGCAGCCGCCTGGACACGGAAGATCCGGCCAGTGTTGCGGCCTTTCGCCAACGTCACGGCGACCTGCTTGAACGCCTGGCAACCCTGGGTCGCGAAACCCGGGCCAACGCCGAATTGGCTGCAAAAATCCGCCACAAATACCGTCTGAAAAATACCACCGGGTTGTCACTCAACGCCCTGGTGGATTTCGACGAGCCACTGGATATCCTCAGCCATTTGCTGGTCGGCTCCGAAGGCACCCTGGGCTTTATCAGCGCAGTGACCTACGACACGGTGATCGATCACCCGAACAAAGCCTCGGCCCTGATCGTGTTCCCCGATGTGCAAACCTGCTGCAACGCGGTGACCGTACTCAAAACCCAACCTGTTTCAGCGGTTGAACTACTGGACCGCCGCAGCATGCGTTCGGTGCAGGACAAACCCGGCATGCCGGCTTTCGTACAACAATTGTCGGAAAATGCCTGCGCGCTGCTAATCGAGTCCCGCGCGGCTTCGTCCTCGCTGCTGCATGAGCAACTGGCGCTGATCATGGCTTCCCTGGCCAGCTTCCCAGTGGAGAAACAAGTCGACTTCACCGAAGACCCGGTGGAAAACGCCCGCCTGTGGGCGATCCGCAAAGATACCTTCCCCGCCGTCGGCGCCGTGCGTAAAACCGGCACCACCGTGATTATCGAAGACGTGACCTTCCCGGTGGAACAACTGGCCATTGGCGTCAATCGCCTGATCGAGCTGTTCGACAAACATCACTACGACGAAGCGATCCTTTTCGGACACGCCCTGGAAGGCAATCTGCACTTCGTCTTCACCCAAGGCTTCAACAGCGCGCAAGAAGTCGCACGCTACCAGGCGTTCATGGAAGACGTCGCACAACTGGTGGCCGTGGAGTTTGGCGGTTCGTTGAAGGCGGAGCATGGCACCGGTCGCAACATGGCGCCCTTCGTCGAGCTGGAATGGGGCAGCGATGCCTACCAATTGATGTGGCAGCTCAAGCGCCTGCTCGACCCCAACGGCATTCTCAACCCGGACGTGGTGCTCAGCGAAGACCCGCAAATCCACCTCAAGCACCTCAAGCCACTGCCCGCCGCCGACGAGCTTGTGGATAAGTGCATCGAGTGCGGTTTCTGCGAACCGGTGTGCCCGTCGAAGGGGCTGACCCTGAGCCCGCGCCAGCGCATTGTGATCTGGCGCGATATCCAGGCCAGGAAACGCGCCGGTATCGACACCACTGAACTGGAAGCGGCGTATCAATACCAGGGCATCGATACCTGCGCGGCCACCGGGCTTTGCGCCCAACGCTGCCCGGTAGGCATCAATACCGGCGACCTGGTGAAAAAGCTGCGCAGCCGCGACGCCGACCGTACGAAAACCGCCGAATGGCTGTCGACGCACTTCGCCACCGCCTTGCAAGGCGCGCGCTTCACCCTGCACGTAGCCAACGGTGCGCGCATGCTGCTGGGCGCGCCGCGACTGGCGAAGCTCTCGGCCACGGTAACCCGGCTGTCCAAGGGGCAAATCCCGCAGTGGACCAACGCCATGCCGCAACCGGAAAAGGCCATTCGCTTCAGCCCCGCCGTGAGCGATGAGAGACCCCGCGTGGTGTACCTCGCCGCCTGCGTCTCACGTGCGATGGGCCCGGCAGCCGGCGACCACGAACAGATGTCGCTGTACGACAAAACCCGTGGCCTGCTGGAAAAAGCCGGTTACCAGGTAGTCTTTCCCGACAATCAGGACAACCTCTGCTGCGGCCAACCATTCGCATCCAAGGGCTACGCCGAACAAGCCGAACACAAACGCCAGGAACTGATCGGCGCTCTGCTCCACGCCAGCCGTGGCGGCCTCGACCCGATCTACTGCGACACCAGCCCGTGCACCCTGCGCCTGGTCCAGGACCTGGCTGAAACCCGCCTCGACCTCTACGACCCGGTACGCTTTATCCGCACGCACCTGATGGACCGCCTCGACTTCACCCCCCAGGAAGCTCCGATCGCCGTGCACGTCACCTGCAGCACCCAACACCTGGGAGAGAGCCAGGCGCTGATCGACCTGGCCAGGCGTTGCAGCAAAAACGTGGTGATCCCTGAAGGCATTCACTGCTGTGGGTTTGCCGGCGACAAAGGCTTCACCACGCCGGAGCTGAATGCGCACTCACTGCGCAGCCTCAAAGACGCCGTGCAATATTGCAGCGAAGGCATCTCCACCAGCCGTACGTGTGAGATTGGCCTGACACAACACGGTGGAATTGATTACCACGGCCTGGTGTACCTGGTGGATCGAGTAACCCAGGCGCGCGCCCACTAGGGCCGCCCTCTTTGGGTGCAAAACCTAATGATTTCGGGGTTTTTCGACTAATCCAGCGACAAAACAGAACCCCTGCGCGCCGGCGTAGTCATCTGCATAGGCCTCGACAAACGAGGCTCATCAGTGACCTCGCTGGCTGCACGGAAAACCGGCAGCATCGAGCCCTATTTGCACAAGGAGATACCCATGAAGCGTTCCGCTCTTGCTGGTTTGTTCATTACCGCTGCGATGCTGGCGTCCCCCGCGTTTGCGGCCGGAACAAAAGACGATCTGTGCCAAATCAACCTGGACAAAATCAACAACGGTAAAGCGTTGCTCGCCACCGACACCAGCGGCAAATCTGGCGAAATCGACACCGCCGTTTCCCAAGCCAAGGCAGCCCATGCGGCAGGCGATGACAAGAAATGCATCGAGATCACCTCCAAGGCCCTGCAAAGCCTGCAAGACACGGACAAAGGCGGCAATCAGTAACTCGCTGATTGCCCGAGGCCAACCTTCGGGTTGGCCTTCTGTGACCGATTGGCGTACACTGCACAGGCTTGTCACTCACTAAGAAACAACGAGTTACAAGCACGGGGCCGTTTAGGATTCGACGCCGGTTGCGAAACTTTAGGTGCATGCCGAGTTGGTAACAGAACTCGTAAATCCACTGTTGCAACTTCTTATAGTTGCCAATGACGAAACCTACGGGGAATACGCTCTCGCTGCGTAAGCAGCCTTAGCCCTTCCCTCCTGGTACCTTCGGGTCCAGCAATCATCAGGGGATGTCTGTAAACCCAAAGTGATTGTCATATAGAACAGAATCGCCGTGCAGTACGTTGTGGACGAAGCGGCTAAAACTTACACAACTCGCCCAAAGCACCCTGCCCTTCGGGTCGCTGAGGGTTAACTTAATAGAAACGGCTACGCATGTAGTACCGACAGCGGAGTACTGGCGGACGGGGGTTCAAATCCCCCCGGCTCCACCACTTCATCATCTAAAGACGTCCACGGACGTCTTTTTTTGTGCCTGAAATTCAGTAACCAGCAGATGCCGACAACGAACTCACAACCGGGCCACTGGCGATTGTTCCAAGTCGTCTTCGTACTCGCCACGGGGGGTCACCATCGAACTGCATAGCACACCGATTTCGAACAGCAGCCACATCGGCACAGCAAGCAGCGTCTGCGAAAAAATATCCGGCGGCGTAAGAATCATGCCAACCACAAAGCAGCCTATGACCACGTACGGACGAATCTTCTTCATGTATTTGACGTCTACGATGCCGATCCACACCAGCAGCACCACGGCAACGGGAATCTCGAACGCGACGCCAAAAGCGAGAAACAACGTCATGACGAAATCCAGGTAACTGGCAATGTCGGTCATCATCGACACCCCTTGCGGGGTGACGCTGGCGAAGAAGTGGAAAATCAACGGGAACACAAGGAAGTAGGCGAACGCCATGCCTGCGTAGAACAGGGCAATGCTGGAAATCAGCAGCGGTACCGCGACGCGCTTTTCGCGCGTGTACAAACCTGGCGCGATGAAACCCCAGATCTGATAAAGGATCACCGGCATAGCCAGGCACAACGCGACCATAATGGTCAGCTTGAACGGTGTAATAAATGGCGACGCCACATCGGTGGCAATCATCGTCGCACCTTCAGGCAAGAATTTGCGCAACGGCGCCGAGACGAATGTGTAGATCCTCTGCGTGAAGTAGAACAGTCCGCAGAAGATCACGAAGATCGCCAGCACACAACGCAGCAAACGCGATCGCAGTTCGGTGAGGTGTGAGACCAACGACATTGGCTGGTCGTTTTCCGGGATTTCGCTCATGGGACTCGTGGTCATGATGTCGGCTCATTGGTGCAATGCGCGTTCATCGAGACTGGCTCAGCCGGAAGAGCAGGCTGCACTGGCTCGAACTCAACCAGCGGCGTGTGTTCTTCCTGCGCGGGGATATGCTCGTGACGCAATTGGCGGCGAATTTCGTCAGCGCCGAGTTCACGCTCGACGTCCTGTTTGATGATGTTGAAGCTGCGTTTCAAACGCCCAACCCAAAGCCCGGCAGTACGCGCGGCACCCGGCAGTCGCTCGGGGCCCAATACCAGCAGGGCAACGAGAGCAACCAGCAACAGTTCAGAGAAACTGATACCAAACATGCGTCACGACCTATTCTTTGCGGATGGGCTCTTCGAATCGTGGTGCTGTGGCGTCGAGGGTCTGCGGCTGATACAGCGGCTGGACTGGAGGTTGTCCGCCAGTTTTTTCTTCATCACTCATGGCTTTGCGAAACCCCTTGATCGACTCACCGACATCGGTACCCAGGGTCTTGAGTTTCTTGGTGCCGAAAACCAATACGACCACCACCAGAATGACGATCCAGTGTTTCCAGTCAAAAATGCCCATGTCACGTGCCTCTTAAGCCTACAAATCGGCTGTTTTGGAGATAGCCCTTAAGCGTCAGACATGCTGACCTCAGACCGTCGACTGTACGTCTGACGCCCGAAGGCGCAAACGACATATTTCCCTTACTTCCGGCCAATTTCGTTTCAGCATCGACGCGCCTCGAAAAATGAGTTGCTATGGCGTAACTCGAGGGTTATCTATAAAAAAAGCCTTCTGAATATTTGAGGTCGCTCAACATGCATCGCGTTGGATTCTTCGTTTGCCATGGTCACGATGCTCTGGATCTTGCAGGGCCACTTTCTGCTTTTAATCAGGTGAGCACCGCTGCCGGCCATACCCCTTATGATCTTCGTGTCATCTCGACGTCCGGTGGGCTGATTGTTGGCAATGCAGGCCTGCCGATCGAAACAAGGCCGGTCGGCAACCGCAAGTTTGATACCGTGGTGTTTGTAGGCGGAGATATCGAGCCGATGCAGTCACCGGAGAACATCGCGGTTGCCAAGCAATTGGCCTCCAAGGCCTCGCGCGTGGCAAGTGTGTGTACAGGGGCTTTTTTGCTGGCGGAAACCGGCCTGCTGGACGGTCTGAGAGCAACAACGCACTGGAGCTACACCGCACAATTGCAGATGCGCTTCCCCAATATCAGGGTTGAGGGCGATAGCATTTATATCGCGGATGGACGCATCTGGACATCGGCGGGCATCGCCTCCGGAATCGACTTGACGTTGGCCATGATTGAACGGGATATGGGCGCGGAAACTGCGCGCAAAGTCTCCAGGCTCCTGGTCGTTCCCTATCGTCGGCCGGGAGGCCAGTCCCAATTCTCCGCGATGTCACAAATGGAGCCAGAGTCGGATCGCATCCGCATCGCCCTGAACTTTGCCAGAGAACACCTGGCAGAGTCGCTGCCTGTCGAGCGACTTGCTGACGCCGCGAGATTGAGCCTGCGACAGTTCGGACGAGCATTCCGCCGAGAAACGGGTGAAACGCCGGCCAAAGCGGTCGAGCGCTTGCGAGTTGAGGCGGCGTGTTTGCGTCTGCAAGACGGGAGTGAACCAATCGAGCAGATTGCGCTGGCCATAGGGTTCACCGATCCAGAACGCATGCGCAGAGCCTTCGTCAAAATCTACGGGCATCCACCGCAATCCATTCGACGTGAGAGCAGGCTCAGCGGTAGCAGTTGATGGTTCGATGGCCCATCAAGGCTTCGGCAGACCGAAGAGTTTCACCCGGGAATCGCCATCACTTCACCTTAAAGGGCGTGATCGTTCCACATGTCGCGATGCAACTTCCAAACGCCATCCTGTTTCAGGAAGATCAGCGTCTGTTTCCCGCTGTACTTGAGCGTTCCATCGGCATCACGGATCTCGGCATCCGATACTTCGGTAACGGTCTGACCGTCACCGTAAAACTCGTAATTGGCGAAAGACACGGTGTCGGACCTGGCCCCAACATGTTGTTTGCTGAAGTATTCCGTGATTGCCGCGGCTCCAGTGATTTTGCCGCCTCCGGGTGGCAAGAGTGCGCCATCCTTCGTATAAAGACGGCCGATCGCCGCATAATCACCTTGTCCGTAAGCTTGCGCAAATCGTGCATTCTCGGCTTTGATGGCCGCCTCAGGCGGGCGCTGCTGGTCACCTGCAGATGCCTCTACAGAGAAGGTAAACAGCGAGACGCAGGCTGTGAGAGCAGCGGCAATAATATGAAACTTCATCTAATGATTTCCCATTTTGACTTGAGTTAATGAGTGCTGCGCCGGATTGAACAGATCGGGCGCGTGTCAATCGGGCATCATTAGGAGTAAGGGATGCGGCCATAATGATGCCTGCCACTTGTTTCAGCGAACGCCCGGAATTCGTGCGAGCCCCTTGGATGCGTTAGGCAATATTTTGTCGACCATCGCGATGACTTCCGGCCGAGCGTCTCTGGGGTGACCGGAGTGGAACGGCGGATCAGGATCGTATTCAATCGCCAGTTGCGTGAATTCGGCGTCCAGGTTCCCGCGCATTTTCGCGGCAACGCGAATGGCGAAGTCGATGCCTGCCGTTACGCCACCGCCGCTCATGAACCGGCCGTTGTCGTCCTCTACGAAACGATCCGGAACGCCGATCGCGCCATATTCAGCCAGTTTGTTGACGAAGGCCCAGTGGCAAGCGCTTCGCTTACCGTTGAGAACGCCGGCGGCGGCCAGTACGAGCGATCCATTGCAAACCGACGTAATGTGCTTGGCCCCTTCAGCCAGCCGCCGGATCTGCGCCAGGTACTCCGGTTGCATCGGCGCCGATAAATCAGACCCGCCGGGAACCAGGATTAAGTCTGTCTGCTTGATATCAGCCAGTCGTTCGGTGTTGCCGTACACGACCCCAAATTCGAGGGTCACGTTGCCCCCATTGAGGCTTGCATAGCGAACATTTGTATTGGGCAGCCGGTGAAAAATCTCGCTAGGGCCAGCGAAATCGAGAAGCGTACCGCCGTCATAATTTACGATCAAAATATTGAAAGGCTCATCTGGGGCAAGTAGCCCCTTGCTGTCAGCCTGGGCAAAAGCGGACGTGGCATTGCCGAGCAAGGCACCGCCCCCCAGGATCGAGCCGAGCGTGGCAATACTTCCGAACTTGAGAACATCGCGTCGGGAACTGCCCACATTGATAGGCCGCTTGCCAGTTGTGTTGTTTTCATTATTGTCGGTCAAGATATTTCTCCTTGCGCCAGCCCTTCCCGCGGTCGCAGATGAAGTTGGGCTGGACTGAAGAACCACCACGACGAAAAGCGTGGCTGGGTATGATTGAGAGCGGACGAGCCGAAAATACGTCTAGGCCCCCCGAGCAGGAAACCAAGGTCTCACAGTTGCGAGGCACCGCCATCGACGACCAATTCAGTGCCGACGACGTAGCAGGATTCGTCGCTGGCGAGATAGAGCGCCGCGTAGGCAATGTCCTCGGCCTTACCCATGTGGCCTACCGGGACGAATTTCGCGAACTCATTCTTGAAGTGCTGAAGATCGTGCTCTGACATTCCCCATTTACCGAGCAGCGGTGTGTTTATCCCGCCCGGTGCGATTGCGTTGAAGCGGATCTTCCGGTCCAGGAATTCGAATGACCAACTCCGGGCGAGAGACCGCACGGCGGCCTTGGCAGCAGCAGTCAGGGAAATGTTGTGCTTGCCCGTCTGTGCAACAAACGATGTATTCAGAATAAATGAGGCGCCCTCCCGCAAGTCCGGCAGCACCGCCTGAAGTGTGAACACCACGCCCTTGACGTTAATGTCCATGATCTCGTCGTAGAGTGCTTCGTCGATATCGTTGATTGCTGATGGGAACGCTCGGCCCGCATTGGCAAACACGACATCCAGGCCACCGAACGTTTCCTTGATCTCGGCGGCAATCCTGCGCATGTCCTTGATCGAACGTACGTCGCCCTTGAGAACGAGCGCATTCTCACCAAGCTCGGCTTTCACTTGCTCAAATACGGCATCATCGCGCCCCGTAACGGCTACCCGGGCGCCTTCTCCAATGAAGAGCTTCGCGGTCGCGAGGCCAATGCCACTGGTACCGCCGGTGATCAAAGCTGTCTTGTTCTTAAGCCTCATCTTCTGTGCCTCTCTTTGCTTCGTGATTGATCAGGCCCTCGCTCATTGCACAAACACGTTTGTGCGCATGGCGCGCGCTTGATTTCCTGGGCAAATTATGGAAACAGACCCTGATGGCGTAAAGGTCGTATAACCCTCAAAAAACGCCACACCAAGAGGCATCCGAGCATGTGGAGAATTCAGCGTCGCGCCCTGCCTGTACGGGTGGGTACAAGCCTGCGAAAACCTCGCTTCGCTGAACGCGCTCAATAGTGGCAGTGGAGTTTACGTCTACGACGCGGAGCTGGATAAGCAATCAGGATTTGCCATCCCGCGAGAATGGGTAACACCGACAAGGTCAGGGAGTCGTAATAGAAGGCGCCGTGATATTTTGAGCGCAACTTTTCAACTTGGCTCCCTTCTATCAGACAACCGGAAGTCCGATATCCATGCTCAAGCCCTCTCTATTTCTGGCCCTCGCCACCCTCTCCACCCTCGCCAACGCCGACCTCGCAGGCGTCTGGCAGGGCATTCTCGGCAAGACGCCAATCACCGCATGCTTCAACGCCTCGCCCAATACAGGCGGCAGTTACTACTACCAGCGCTTCCTGACACCGATCCAGCTCACCCAGGAAACACCCGATGCTCCCTGGGCCGAAGAAGGCAACAGCGGCGTCTGGCAATTGGAGGCGCCACAGGGCGATTCCCTGAAAGGTTCCTGGAGTAAGACCAAGGGCAGCAATCCACTGCCCCTGGCATTGCAGCGCATGGCAACGCCGCCCGAAGGTTGTGCCAGCGATGCGTATAACGCCCCCATGGAAGCTGCGCCCCTACCGGTCAAGACGCAGAAGCAATCCTTCGCCGGGCACAGCTACCAGATAAAGACTCAAGGCGCCCAGGTCACGCTCAAGCTTGAGGGCGACAGCCCGGAAATTCAGAAAATCAACCGGCAGTTGGCAAGCCTGGCCGTCAGCGCTGAGGATCAAGCCAATTACTTCAGCGAACGACGGGAATACCTTGGACGCAACGGTGCGGCCTATACCAGCGAAATCAGCGTCGAACCCACGTACTGGTCATCCCAGTGGATCACTGTCAGGTTTTACCGATGGGCCGCCGGCACGGGCGCCAGGGGTATCAGTTGGGGGCTGCATTCCTGGAACCTGCAAACCGGCGAAAGCGTTGACCCATGGACTTGGCTCGGCGGGCATCAGGAATGGTATGACGCTTACTCCGGCCATCTGAAACTGCCCGCCAACTTCAGCGCATGGCTGGAGAAGCAAACCACCACCGATGAAGGCTGCCCGGCGGTCACCAGTTACTCGAGCTTCGACCTGACCTTCGACACTCAAGGCATGAAGCTGTCGACACCGGCCAATGGCGACGGTTGCGACAATGACCTGAGCTTCACTTGGGAGCAGTTGGAGCCTGTTTTGTCAGCCAAGGGCAAGGCCGCACTTGCCAGTCTGAAGACACCTTGAATGCGTGAGCATCGCACGACGGTTCAGACACTGATCAGCAGCGACCCTTTACGCTGGCACCTACTGGCCGTCGTCCGCTCCCTCGCCCTCCCCGACTGCTGGATCGGCGCCGGCTTCGTACGCAACGCGGTATGGGATCACCTGCACGGTCGCCCACTGTCTCCACTGACCGGTGACGTCGACGTACTGTGGTTCGACGCCACCTGCACCAGCCCCGACGAAGACCGCCGCTTCGAAGCCCTCTTACACGCAGCCGAACCCTCCATCGACTGGTCCGTCAAAAACCAGGCCCGCATGCACCTGCGAAACGGCGATGCACCTTACCGCAACGCCAGCGACGCCATGCGCTTCTGGCCCGAAACCGCCACCGCAGTAGCCGTCAGAAGAACCGCAGTGGACGTATGCGAAGTTTCAGCCCCTCTCGGCCTGGCGGACCTGTTCAATCTCCAACTCAAACCCACGCCCCGCGTCACCCAGGAAAAACACGCCATCTACCAACAACGCATCACCTCCAAAGGCTGGCTAACCCGCTGGCCACTGCTGAAACAACCCTAACCCTACAAAAACCTCACATTCATTCACGAATTATTAAGAATCGCCCTCGTATACTCGCCGATCGCCCGGGCCGTTCCCCCGAACGGCCCCCTGCCCCGGTAGCCAGAATCCATGACGCGTTCCGCTCCTCTGCTGCTCCTGCTCGCTGCGCTGTTGTTTTTCTTTGCCCTTGGCAATCACGAGTTGCAAGGCTCGACCGAGGCCCGTGTGGCCGGGATCGCCATGGCCATGCACCTGGATAACGATTGGGTGGTGCCGCGACTGTTCCGTGAACCCTTCCTGGAGAAACCGCCGCTGAGCCTGTGGCTCGACGCCGGCGCGATCCGGCTGTTTGGCGGTACCACTTGGGCAGTGCGTCTGGCGTCGGCGTTTGCCGGGCTGTTCAGTGTGATGCTGCTGTACGGGATGCTGCGCAAGTTTGGCCGGCCCAAGACCCTGGCGTTTGTCGCGGGCCTGATGCTGGCGACCATGGCCAGTTACTGGAGCAACGTGCGCGGTGTGGGTGAGGATTCGCTGCTCACCCTCGGGGTCACCATGGCTCTGCTGGCGTTCTATCAGGCCGCTCGGCCCGCGTCGGAGCGTGACAGTTCCAACCTGGGCACCTGGTTGCTGTTCACCCTCGGGATGGTCATCGCCACCTTGAGCAAAGGGGTTCTGGGCCTGGCCATGCCGGGCGTGGTGATCTTCGTCTATCTGGCCAGTACCAGCCTGATGGATAAACGCTTCAAGCTCGGCGATTGGATCAAGCCCGGGCTGTTCACGCTGCTGGCGCTGGTGCCGCTGATGATCTGGCTGGGTTTCCTCTACCAGCGCGACGGGTTGCAGGGGGTACGTGAAGTGCTGCTGACCAACAGCGTCGGGCGCTTCAGCGGTTCGTTTGTCGAAGCCGGCCACTACGAGCCGTTCTATTACTACATCGTCAAACTGCCCGAAGCCTTTTTGCCCTGGAATATCCTGGTGTACCTGGGGCTGTGGCACTTCCGCAAGAGCCTGGTGCGCAACCGCTACCGGCTGTTTTTCAGCATATGGCTGGTGGCGCAGTTCACCCTGCTGACGTTCGCCTCCAGCAAGCGCACGGTTTATCTGATGGCCTTGACGCCCGCCGCGGCAGTGCTGGCCGCCGAGTATGGCGGCGTGCTGCTGGGCTGGCTGAAAAGTCGTGGGCAGGTTTCACACGTTGCCGAACACGTTTATGAAAACCGGCGGGGGCTGTTAGGTGGCTTCTTCACCGTGGTGGTGGCCTGCTACCTGATTGCGGCTTTCTGGTTCGCGCCCAAGGCCGATGTGCGCCAGTCGTTTGTGCCGGTAATCAGCCAGATCCATGCGATGCAGGCGCAAGGCAAGGAAGTGGTGCTGTATCAGGCCAACGAGCGGATCGCCGGCGCCGGGGTGTTCTACATGCAGGCCTATTTGACGATTCTGCAGACGCCGGAGGAACTCAAAAGTTACCTCGCCGCCAAGCCCGGCAACGTGGCCTTGGTGGACAATACTGACCGGCTGAACGTCCCGGTGAGGGTGGTCAAGGAGATGGCGATCAACCGTCAGCCGTACTATTTCGTCGAGCAGTAGGGCCTGTCACCACAGCGCCAGGTCGTACGTGAGGTAGATCCGGTAGTTGTCACGATCGCTCGCATAGGTCGAGCGATACGTGGCCTTGCGCAACTCGATGCCTACGCCTTTGAAGGTGCTGTCCTGGATCACGTAGCGCAGATTGGTGTCCGACTCCCACTCACGGGCTTCGCGGCCCTTGAAATCACCGTTCTGGCCCTTGTAGTAACGGGTCATGAAGGTCAGGCCCGGCAGCACGGCGGCAAAGTCGTAGTCATAACGCAGCATCCAGGTTTGCTCACCGGCCTGGATGAATTTGCCGACACCTGCGTTGCTGAAGGAATACACCGTCGACACGCTGGCGTAGGGCAACGCGGTATTGCCGGTGACTTTCTGATAACCCACGCCCAGCGCCTGCGGCCCTAGCCGGTAGGTGAACAACCCGCTGAACATGTCGCTGTCGACCTTGCCGTTGCGTGCCTCGCCCGCTTGGTTGCTGATGAAGTAACGCAAGTCGCTGGTCAGGCTGCCGGCACCCACTGGCTGTTTATGCACCAGGCCAAAGAACTGCTGGCGATAGAATTCACGCATTTCGCCGTAGTACCAGGTACCGCTTAGCTTGGGCGTGAAGGCATAGGTGGCGCCGGCAAAATCAAAGTCGCTGCCCTTTTTGCCGCTGTAGCCCTGGGGATATATATCCACGCTGTCAGTAGAGTTTCGCAGCTTGAACTTGTCCAGATGCCCGGCGTGCACGTACAGGTTACGGACGCCGCTGTACTCGACTTGAGTGCCCTGGAATGTTTGTGGCAACAGCCGGCCATCGTTGTACACCAGCACTGGAATCTTCGGCAGCAGCGTGCCGGTTTTCACCACGGCTTCGCCGATGCGCATCTTGGCGGTCACGCCCAGGCTGGAGAATTCGCTGGCCGCGCGGCCATCGTCGTGCACCGGCAACAGCCCGGTGCCGGCATGGGCGCGGCTGGAGTCGAGCCTGATCCCCGACAACCCCAGCGCATCCAGGCCGAAACCCACCGTGCCTTCGGTATAACCCGATTGCAGGTTGAGCAAAAAGCCCTGGGCCCACTCCTTGCGGTCCTCGCCGCCGTCGCGGTAACCGTCGTTGAAATAGTAATTGCGCAAGGTCAATTTGCCGTGGGAATCCTCCCAGAAACCCTGGGCCATCAGTGCCGGTGACAGGCTCGCCAGCAAGCCCGTGCACACCACTCCTCCCCTCGTGAAAAGCTCACGCATAACCGTCTCCCGAATGCCGTATTGTGATTTTTTATGGGCAGTTGCTGCCTGCGACACGCTGGACGGCGCCTCGCATTGCGGCGGACACTAACGGCTCCTCGAACGCCCGGCAACGTTATGCGAGAAGCGCATCAGGCTATGCGCAAAGCCCTCAAACCACAGGAAAATCACGGTGAATCTCAAGCAGCTCGAAGCCTTCAAGGCGATCATGTCCACCGGTTCGACCATCGGTGCGGCGACCCGCATGGGCCTGTCGCAATCCGCGGTCAGCCGGTTGTTGAGCCAGTTGGAAGAAGCATTGGGTTTCGCGTTGTTCCTGCGCAAAAAAGGCCGCTTGATGGCGACCCCGGAGGCTGAAGAACTGCTCGCCGAAGTGGCCGGCCTGGTCGACGGCATGCAGCGTATCCAGCGCCTGGCAGATGAGATGCGCGTGGGCCGTTCGCGCAAGAGCCTGATCAAGGTCGGGGTGCCCACCAGCATGACCCAGGAGCTGCTGCCGCGGATCGTCGCCGAGTTTCTCAAGGGCCGGGAAGACATCGTGGTCGAGCTGCTGACCGGTTCCTACGACATGATCGAACGGGCCGTGCTCGACCGTTCCGCCGACCTAGGTTTTGTGCGCTTGCCTACCGAGATTCCCGACTTCGAGATTGAACCGGTGCTGGAAACCGAAGGCGTGTGCGTGATGCCCGCTGACCATCCGCTGACCCGCCACGCCTGCATCGAAGTGCAGCACTTGCGGGACGTGCCGCTGGTAATGCTGGGCCGGCAACGGGCCCTGCGGGCGGAGTTGAACCAGGTGTTTCGCGCAGCCAACCTGACGCCACAGGTGCGGGTGGAAGTGCACTCGGTGGGCGCCGCGTGCAGCTTTGTCGCCGAGGGGCTGGGGGTGTCGATCGTCAATGGTTTGCTGGCCAGCCACTTCATGCATTTGCCGATTGTGGTCCGCCCGTTTCGACCGGCATTGCCCTATGCATTCGGCCTGGCGTTTCGCGCGGATGAACCCAGGTCCAAGGTGGTGACGGCGTTTGCCGAGCACCTCAAGCACCGCCTGGCCGCACAAAACGCATAGCCCAACCCAGCCCGCGCATAACGTTGTCGCCGTTAAAACTTTGCCCTAGTGTCCGCTCCACAAGTGTCACCCGACACAACAATAACAGCGCACACCGGGGCAACCAGCATGACCGAACCGCAGATCGTCCGTACCCACTCGCCCACTGAAACGCCGGTGGAAAAACCCGCGCAGCGCAAGCAGATCAACCCGGCCATCATTCTGTTGAGCATCGTGCTGCTGGCTGTCGCCTTCACCTACGCGGTGAACTCGGGCAAGTTCCAGCGCCAGAACGGCCTGGTGGTTCCGGGCTCCTATCAGGTGCTGGAAAAGCACGACTCCCTGGGCCAACTGTTCTCCCTCGAACCGCGCAAGGCCAGCGATACGGTCGCTCGCCCGGTATCGTTGGTCGAGGGCTTCATGGCCATTCCCCAAGGCATCGAAAAACGCGCTGCGCTGATTTTCATGGTGCTGTTCATCGGTGGGATGTTCGGCGTGTTGAACAAGGCCGGCGTGATTGATGCCGGTCTTGAACGCCTGCTGGGGCTGACCCGGGGCAATATCTACGTGCTGGTGCCCAGCCTGATGCTGGTGTTTTCCGCCGGCAGCACCTTCATGGGCCTGGCCAAGGAATTCATCCTGATCGTGCCGTTGATGGTGGCCATGGCCAACCGCCTGGGGCTGTCGAACCTGATCGGCCTGGCCATCGTGACCATCTCGGTGAAGATCGGCTACCTGGCCTCCATCTCCAACCCGGTGGCGCTGTCCGTGGCACAGCCGATGGTGGGGCTGCCGATTTTCAGCGGCCTGAGCATGCGCGTCCTGGCCTACTGCACGTTCCTGCTGGTGGGCATCGCGTTCGTACTGTGGAGTATCCGCAAGCACGGGTTTGATGCCAGCGCGCAGATCACCTTCAAACGCAAACCGCTGCCCCTGCGCCACCTGCTGAACCTGATCGTGCTGGGGGCCGGTATTGGTTTCCTGGTATACGCCTCGAACCGCTGGGAGTGGAAATACCACGAGCTGTCGGCGTTCTACCTGCTGCTGACCGTGGCGTTCAGCGTAATCGCCGGCCTGGGTGCCAGCACCGCCGCCAGCGCCTTTGTCGACGGCATGAAAAAGGTGCTGATCGCCGGTGTGTTGATCGGCCTGGCGACCGCCGTGGAAATCATCCTCAGCACCGGCCAGGTGCTCGACACCATCGTCAACAGCCTCGCCAATCTGGTGGGCGATCATGGCCCGGTGGTCTCGGCCTACGGCATGTTCTTCGCACAACTGGGGCTGGATGTACTGATCCCGTCCACCTCGGGGCAGGCGGCGGTGACCATGCCGATCTTCGGGCCGCTGGGACAGCTCTCCGGCGTCAGCCCGCAAACCACGGTGTTCGCGTTTTTGATGGGCAACGGCCTGACCAACATGATCACCCCGACCTCCAGCGGCCTGTTGGTATTGCTGGCCACCGCCAACGTCGGCTGGGGCCAGTGGGCACGCTACATCCTGCCGCTGTTTCTGATCTATGCGGTGCTGGCGATGGTGTTGTTGGCCATTGCCGTAGGCACCGGGTACTGAACCCATGAGTGTTTTTCCCATGCAAACGTTGCACAACCAGATGATCGCCATGCGCGACGGCATCCACCTGGCCACCGATATCTACTTGCCCCACGGTCCAGGCCCTTTTCCGGTGGTGATCGAACGCACCCCGTACGACAAGAGCAAACCATCGCGCTCGGAAATCCAGCTCGACGGCCAGCATATTTCCCGCGAGCAAATGGCCGCGCGGTTCACGGCCCAGGGCTTTGTCGCGATCTTCCAGGATTGCCGCGGGCGCTATGCCTCCGAAGGCGTGTTCACCAAATACACCGCAGAGGGCGAAGACGGTTGCGACACCCTGGCATGGATCGTCGAGCAGCCGTGGTGCAACGGCAAGATTGGCAGCATGGGCCTGTCCTACGCCGCCCACACGCAACTGGCGATGGCCTGCCTGCATCCGCCGGGCCTCGCCAGCATGGTGCTGGACAGCGGCGGCTTCGCCAACGCCTACCAATGCGGGATTCGCCAGGGCGGCGCGCTGGAGCTCAAGCAGGCCACCTGGGCGTTTCGCCAGGCCAAGGAAAGCCCGGCGGCACTGGCGGATCCGAAGATCCTCGAAGCCCTCGAACAGGAAGACATCCACCAGTGGTTCAAGCGCATGCCGTGGCACGCCGGGCAATCGCCCCTGCGGCATGTGCCGGAGTACGAAGCCTATCTGCTGGAGCAGTGGGCCCAGGGCGACTTCGGCCCGTACTGGCAAGCGCCGGGCATCTACGCCGAGGGGCATTACCACGATCTGCCGGATATCCCGGTGCTGTTCATGTCCAGTTGGTACGACGCCTATGTCAGTTCGACCCTCGCCAACTACGCGGCGTTTTGCGCCGGCAGTACGGCGCAGCATCAGTTGATCATGGGCCCCTGGCTGCATGGTGATCGCAATATCACTCACAGTGGCGATGCGCAATTTGGTGCACCAGCGGCTTTCGACGGGCAGGTGGCGAAAGACTGGTTGAGCTGCCGCCTGGACTGGTTTGAACGCACCCTCAAGGGTTCGCCGCTGCCTGCACCCGCGGCGGTGAAGGTGTTCTTGATGGGCGGTGGCACCGGTGAGCGCGATCAACAGGGGCGCTTGCAACATGGCGGGCACTGGATCGACAGTCATCAATGGCCGCTACCGGATAGCCGGCAACTCACCCTGCACCTCACCGCACAACGCCACCTGCAACCTGAACCACCGACCACCGAGGGCCAGCTCAGCTACTGCGCCGACCCGGCCGATCCGGTGCCGACCATCGGTGGCGCCCTGACCTCCGGCGCGCCGATTTTTGTCGGCGGCGCTTTCGACCAACGCGAGCGGGCGGACTTCTTCGGTACCCGTGGCGACCAGCGCCCCCTGGCCGAGCGCAGCGATGTCTTAAGCTTCCAGACCGAGCCACTCAGCCACGACCTGATCGTCGCAGGCCCGCTGCGCGTGGAGCTGTGGATCGACAGCGATGCGCCCGACACCGACTTCACCGCCAAACTGGTCGATGTCTACCCGGACGGCTACGCCATGAACATCACCGACGGCATCCTGCGGGCCCGCTATCGAAACACCTGGGAGCACCCCACCCTGCTGACCCCGGGTGAGCGGGTCAAGGTGGTGATCGAACCCTTCGCCACCTGCAATCTGTTCCAGCGCGGCCACCGGTTGCGCCTGGACATCGCCAGCAGCAACTTCCCGCGCTTTGACGTCAACCCCAACAGCGGCGAAGCACCCGGCCAGGCAGAACATCCCAGGGTGGCGCGCAACACGCTACACCTGAGTACCGATTGCCCGTCACGCCTGATACTGACCGTGGTCGAGGCCTTGAGTAACTAACTACCGCCATCGATACGCCGAGACTGCGCACCCTCAGGGACCATTGACTCCCTGAGGACCGGCCATGCCCGCCCAGCCCCCGAACACATCACCACTTACCCCGGAACAACTGAACGGCTACCTGCTGCAAATCGGTCATCGTCTACAGATTTTCCCCAACGGCCACGCACCGGCAGCGCAGTCTTCTACCGAGTTGCTGGAGGTGCAGGCATTGCACGCCGCCCTGGCAGAAGAAAGCCGCTGGAGCCTGCAGAGCGCACAAGTGCATTACACCGTCCCCGGCGACTGGGTGATCCAGGGCGAGCCCGGCCGGTTGAACCGCACGCGCATCAGCCAGGCATTGCACAAGAAGCTGGCCGCCCTGGAAATCGAACGGCGGCCCAACGGCCATCTACGCAAGAGCTGGATACTCGACAGCCACCAGCCGATGCTGGAGGCCGAGGCCAGGCTGAAGGTCAAGGATCGCCTGCTCAGCCCCGCCGACCAGCTGCTGGTGACGAATATCGTCAGCGGTCCCGAGCTGCGCCCGGGTATCCATCGCCTGACGTTTCGCTACCGCCAGCAGACCATCGAGTTCGCCGGGGTGTTCGTCCTCACCCGCAGCCAAACACCGGCCACCCACCTGGAAATCGAGGACGGTGATGTGTTGCTGTTCACCCCTTCCCGAGGCCTGGAGGCTTTCACCTCGCTCAAACACCTGGACCGCACGCTGCAGGAGCGCATGAAGCAGTCGGCCTGGCGCCAGGAACTGCTGCAACACTTGCCGCGCCGTTACCAGCACTTGCGCGCGGCGAGTATCTGGCCGCTGGTGCCAGGCCCTATCGACAGCTTCCCGCTGAACGAACACACCTACAACGCCCTGCAGGACAAACAACATCAGGACATCGCGTTTGCCCTTGGCCTGGACGGCCATCCAGCGCCGACAGACGTCGCCAGAATGACCCTCGAACTGGACCAGGCGCTGCGCTGCTCGCCTTGGGACTTGTCCTCGCGCCTGGAACTGCGCGCGCAACAGTTACTGGAAAAACTGCTGCACGAATCCGCTCCCGACTGGTACCGCAGCGCCAATGAGGCTCAGCGCAAAACCCTCGCCGAGCACCTGCGCACCTATGAACACCTCAGCCTGCAAATGCTGGCGCTGCTCGGCCCGGCGGCCTCGCCCGAGGCCATGGCGCGCCTGCAATTGCTTGAGCACCTGGACGACGACCTGGATATCCAGGGCCTGATCCCCGAGCAACTGCAGATCAGCACCGAGCGCACCCTGAAGTCAGGCAACTCGTACAACCAGCACAACAACCTGGTGCAACTGGCGGTACGTGGCTTGCACCGTGGCGATGAACACGCCGGTTCCGAGTTTCTCGAGCACACCCAACTGACCTACGCCCAGCAGCCATTGCCGCCCGAGTTCCAGGACGTCACCCCGGCTTACCTCGCCGAGCTGCTGGCCAAGGTTCAACCAAGCCTGAGCTTCGCCGAAGAACAAAAGCGCGCCCACAGTTTGCCCGCCGTACAGGAAGCCATGCAGCAGATGCTCGACAGCCGCCTGCACGCGCTGGCCTACAGTGCGTCGTTGCAAAACCATATCAGCGCGGACGACTACGCACTGCTGCAGACCCTGAGTGAAGGTCCATCGCCCACACTCACTGCCTGCTGCCTGTTCCTGCACAAGGCTCCGCTCAAGGACCTGTGGGTGCTGCGCCAGACCGATGCAACGGGCGCGGTCAAACGCTTGCTGCTGTGCACGCCTCACGCGCCACGCGCCGAACAGTTCCAGGCCTTTGGCAGCGAGCGGGAATTGCAGGCGCATATCCTCGGCTGGAGCCAGGAGATAGCGTCCGCTCCCGGTTCGCGCAGCATGAAAGACTACCTGCTTGAACAGTTGGTCAGCCGGATCCGGCCCAAATACAGCGCGATGCTTTCCGCCCTGGGTTTTACCCCGGCCAGCCTTGAGTATTTGATGATCAGTTTCGGCGCGCCCTCCACCTATGAGGCCTGCCTGGTGGAAATGAGCACCACGACGCTGGCCATGCAGGCCGATGAATACCTGTATCAGATGCCCAAGTGGCTGAGCCAGGCATCGGCAGCCGACCGACAGAAACTCGCCGATCTCAAGGAACAGGCACTGGGCGCGGCACAGGCCTACGCCGCAAGCCCGGGTAGCCCACAACAGTTTCCCGACTTCGACAGTTACTTGCACAAGGCGGCAAAAGCCGCCCTCAACCAACTGCTCGGCAACCCGATCCCGGCGGTAGACCCAAATCTCGTGGGCGTGATCACCCCGCGCGAACGCGTCAGCTACACCACGCTGTACCGCAATGGCTACGACGCCAGCCTGGGCTTTATCAACCCCGACGCCAGCACCACCGCGCAGTTCAAGGGACCGCCCGGCGTCGACCTGAGTCGACTCACCGCGCAAACGGTGAGCAACTCGGTCAGAGGCACCTGGATCGGTGACCGCTATGTCGCCGAGGTCGAGAAAACCCTGTTGGACCCGCAAGGCCCCCACTATGCATGGCGCCGCAACATGGCCCTGGAGGTTGCCCAACTGCACATGCACGTCGCTGCGCTTGAGTGCTGCCTGCAAGGCTGCCTGGCAACAAGCGACCTGGCCTGGCTGGAAAAAAGCATCGACAGCCTGGCCGATAACAGCGATGCCGTGCGCAATCGGTATCGGCTCTATCCCCTGCACATCAGCGGGCAAGTGATCGATGGCTGCTACCTGTTCCACCACGCCAACGACCTGCCCCTGCTCTACACCCCGCACGTACCGGATGGCATCGCCTTCAGGCCGCAACGGGAATTCAACGAACGCCTGAAAAACCTTGAAGGCATGGACACCTACTACATCAGCCGGGTCGCCAGCGTTGAGCGCGCGGCGTTCGAGCCGAGGTTGCATGCGTTGGTGGCCGGCCTGCCGGCACAGCTCAAGGGGCTGTATTCCAAGCCGGTGTTCGACGAAGTGCCTCGCACCGCACTGCCGCTGAAGAACCTGCATTACCACACCTACGACAAAAAGCTGCGTCACCGTATCGACGAAGTCAAAAGCACCACCACCGGGCGCTTGCAGATGATCATGGAACTGGTCAGCGTCATCGGCGAAATCACCATTGCCGTGCTGACCGCGCCCTTCCCGGCACTGAGCCTGGCCTTGGGCGGCTTGCTGGTGTTCAAGGATTCGATGCTCGCCCTGCATGCCTACAGCCGCAACGACACCGCCGCCGCGCTGGGACACTATCTGGGTGCGCTGCTCAATGCCGGCGGGACGTTGTTGACCGACCTGCGACCCCTGCTGTTCGCCCCCGTCAAGCTCGCACGTCCGCCGTTGCGCCACGTTGCCCGGGTGCCCAAGGACCAACAGGCCATGACCTTGATCAAACAACTGCAACCGCAACCCCCATTGCCCCAGGGCATGCAGCCCGTGCTGTTTGCCGGCGACAGCCTGTGGGCCTCGCACACCCCGGACAGCCTGGGGCGATTCCTGTTGTTTCGCTACGACAACACCAGCGGGCAATTGCGCTCCACCGGCAAGCTGGTGAACCAGACGGTGGACGGCCAGTGGCAGCGCTCCGGTGTCATCGGTGGCATGCCTGGCCCTGAAAGACTCGGCCAGCCCTATGAGTTGTCGGAAAAGTTTCGTCGCGACGTATCGGCTGTCATCGCACCCGAGGACCGGTCGGCGCTGTTCCTGCAGATCGCCTACCTGGATCGAGACCTCAATACCCACAGCATCTGGATCTCGCGTCGGCAACTCGCCCCGGCACTCAAACAGCACCTGGACAATGTCAGGGCCCTGACGGATGACGCCGACGCGTTTTTTGCACGGTTGCCCGCCGTGGTTCCCCGGGCCGAAACCCTGAACCCGGCGCCAGACATTGCCCTGCGTGATTTGCTCAAGCTGCTGATCGATGACGCGCACCACCTGGTAGTGGGCGAGGCACCGTTTTCCACCGCAGCTAAACAGGTGCTGATCGAAAACATGCAATACCTGCGCGAACTGAACGTGACGGTTCTCTATATCGAGCCGCTGTGGCGCGACATTCATCACCTGAAAACCCACTCACGGTTTTCCAGTGGTTTCTCCAAACGGGCCGAGGGCCAGCTCAAATCCATCGACAAGGAAAATTACCGCGACCCCGACGGGTTGCACGGCCACTGGATGCTGGTAAACACCGCGCAACAGCACGGAATTGAGGTCAGACCGTTGAACGCCTCAAGCTCCTACGACCTGGAAAACACCCTGTGCCTGCTTGATTCACGCCCGGCCCCGATTCGCGCCAACCGGCTGACCAACTTTTACTCCCACACCCTCATCAACGACGACCAGGCGAAAAAACCGGGCGAACGCTGGATAGCGTTGGTTGATCAAAAACGCATGAGCACCTATCGCGGCACGCCGGGCCTGGCCGACCTGCAAAAGAGCATTGCCCTGCGGGTCGATGATGCGTTCGACCAACCCACCCAGGTCATCGCGGATGTGGCCGGCGGCATTCCCGGCGATGCCCTGGCCAAGGGCGACCTGAAGCTCTCGTTGCACACGGCAAGCCAACCGGCACCGCGCCCGGGCCCCTCGGTGGAACGCTCACACTCGCTACGGCCAACGCGCCCTCTGCCTGTTGAGGCGCCGCGCCACTTCAGCACCTTTGACCTGCCACATGAACACCTGAGCCTGATCAGCGAAGAAATCACCTTGCCGATGGGCACGCGTGAAGCGCTCTTCGCCACCGCCTACAGGGAAACCGCCAGCAGCCGTCGCGCGGCGCAAACCACGTTCGACCAGACTCGCAAAAAACTTCAGGATCAGGCCCAGGCGTTTTTTACCGAACACACACCGCCTGCGCGGGGAGCACTGCCTGCGGTCGACCCGGCCCTGGATGAGGCGAAGTTTATCGATCAACTGCTGGACACCGCCGATGGCCTGGTCGTCGGCGAAGCCCACGCCGGTACGTCGAGCAAAGGCTTCCTCAGCCGGCACATGGAATATCTGAAAGGCCAGCGCGAAGTAAAAACCCTGTACATGGAGCAACTCACCACCGAGCTGCATCAGGCCGACCTGGATATCGTCCACAGCCTGGGCTTTATGCCCGATGAGCTGTGGAGCTACCTCAACGCATTGGACAAAGGCCACGGCGTACCGGCCGACAGCCCCTACAGTTTTGTCAGCCTGGTGCAGGTGGCGATGAAGCATAACGTGCGGATCCGCGCGCTCGACTGTGTCGCCAGCCTGCGGGTGGACGGCATGACCGCCTCCAGGACATCAATGTTCAACTACTTTGCGACCCAGGTGATCCGCGCCGATCAGCTTCAACAGGGGCCGCACAAGTGGGTCGCGCTGGTGGGCGAAACCCACGCCAATACCCATCGCGGCGTGCCGGGCATTGCCGAGCTCAACAACGGCATCAGTCTGCTGCTGGACGATGTGCCTCCCGGCTCGGCCAGCGGCTTTGTGCGTGAGCCCGCCAGCGTCCAGGCGCTGCCGCGCGAGCAGCAATGGCCACTGGTGCGCTACGACTTCAAGAAAAACGTCGAAGTCGCCGGTGCGCCATTGCCGCTACCTGCCACGCCCGCACCACCCCTCAGCCTCGAACAACGCCTGCGGCGCAAAGGCGACTACCTGCTTCAGCGCACCCTGGACGACGGGTTGGAGATGGTCCATAAAAACCGCGACGGCGTACTGGTCCACACCGCGTTGCAGCAGGATGCCAGGGGGCACTTCGTCAATCGCTGGAACCTGGATGACCGCCGTTTCAGCAGCAGGGAAGCGTTGATCGACATCATCACCACCAGCAAAAGAATGCGCCAAGTCCACTGATCCTCGCACCGCCCTCTGCATGAGGGCGGTGCGACCGCTCGTCGCTCACGTTCCATAAATCCTGCCCTCACGAAAAAACCGTTTCAGCTCTCGCCAGGGCTGCCGATACCTCCTGACTACCCATCGGCTGGTCGCTACTTCCAGCAACCGGATGTACCCGCAAATCTGTTCCTGGAGGAATGCGATGAATAGTTGGTTCGGCAACATCAGCGTCAATATGAAACTGGGCCTGGGCTTCGGCCTGGTACTGGTCCTCACCTCGATCCTCGCGCTCACCGGCTGGACCAGCCTGGGCGGCCTGATCGACCGCAGCAACTGGATGAGCGACATCACCCAGCTCAACGCTTCGCTGACCAAACTGCGCATCGTGCGCCTGCAATACATGTTGGCCAACGGCGACGAAGCCGTGGCGCAAAACGTGCAGACCAACCTCGACAGTTTTGTGGCCCAGCAACAGAAGCTGCTGGACAGCTTCAAGAGCCCGGACAACCTCAAGCTGCTCAATGAGCAAAAAGCGATCATCACCGCTTACCAGCAGTCCTTGAACAAAATGCGCGAGGCCTATCGCAACGGTAACGCCGCGCGCCAGGTCATGGGCGACAAGGCTGACATCGCCAATGCGCAGATCAGTGCCCTGGACGCCAGCGTGCGCCAGATGCCCGAGAGCACCGAGCGCTTTGCCCAGTTCGAGGCCGTGACCAGCGCCAAGGAACAGTTCCAGTTGGCCCGCTACGAAGTGCGCGGCTACACCGGCAACGTCAACGCCGAGACTGAAGCCCGCGCCGCCGCGCAGATCGAGAAAGCCATCGACGGTCTGAAAGGCCTGCACGCCGCGTTTGGCGCCAGCCAACAGCCTGCACTGACGGCCCTGGAAACCGCCCTCGGCGCCTATCGCAGCGCGGTGCAGAACTACAAGGCGGCCAACGCCAACATCGTCTCGGCCCGGGCAGAAATGACCACCCAGGGCACCGACATTGTCACCATCAGCGACAAGCTGTACGACATCCAGCTGCAACGTCGTGACGCCGAAAGCGCCCAGGCCCGCAGCCTGCAACTGATCAGCACATTGCTGGCCTTGCTGGTGGGCATCGTGGCGGCCGTGATCATCACCCGCCAGATCACCCGCCCACTGCGCGAGACCCTCGCCGTGGTGGAGCGCATCGCTTCCGGCGACCTGAGCCACAACATCCAGGTGACCCGCCGCGACGAACTCGGCGTGTTGCAGCAAGGCATCCAGCGCATGGGCACCACCCTGCGTGAACTGATCAGCGGCATCCGCGACGGCGTGACCCAGATCGCCAGCGCCGCCGAAGAGCTGTCGGCCGTGACCGAACAGACCAGTGCCGGGGTCAACAGCCAGAAGATCGAGACCGATCAAGTGGCCACCGCCATGCACGAAATGACTGCCACCGTGCAGGAAGTCGCACGCAACGCCGAACAAGCGTCCCAGGCTGCCTCGGCCGCCGACGGTGAAGCCCGTGCCGGTGACAAGGTGGTGGCCGAAGCCATCGCCCAGATCGAACGTCTGGCTGCCGAAGTGGCACGCTCCACCGACGCCATGACGCACCTGCAACAAGAGAGCAACAAGATCGGCAGCGTGATGGACGTGATCAAGGCCGTGGCCGAGCAGACCAACCTGCTGGCGCTCAACGCCGCCATCGAAGCAGCGCGTGCCGGTGAAGCCGGTCGGGGTTTTGCGGTGGTCGCCGATGAGGTGCGCGGCCTGGCCCAGCGCACCCAGAAATCCACTGAAGAAATCGAAGGCCTGGTGGCCGGTTTGCAGAACGGCACCCAGCAAGTGGCCGCCGTGATGAACAACAGCCGCAGCCTCACCGACAGCAGCGTCGAACTGACGCGCAAGGCCGGTGTGTCACTGGAAAACATCACCCGTACGGTGTCGAATATCCAGTCGATGAACCAGCAGATCGCCGCAGCCGCCGAGCAGCAGAGTGCCGTGGCGGAAGAGATCAGCCGCAGTATCGTGAATGTGCGGGACGTGTCGGAGCAGACGGCAGCGGCCAGTGACGAGACGGCCAAGTCGAGTGTGGAACTGGCGCGTTTGGGCGGGCAGTTGCAACAGATGGTCAGCCATTTCCGGGTGTAAATCCCAGGTACAAAAAAGCCGCCCCGGTCGAAACCGGGGCGGCCCACTTCTCAGACCTTAACGGTCATCAAAGCTGTCCCGCAGGAATTTCCACACGTGATAAACACGCAGGGAGTTCACTACGAGGTCCCACGTACGTCGTGCAAACTTGGACATACTCGGCCCTCCATCAGTTGGGCCTACCTCCAGCGCACTTACCGGAACACGTGAGCCTTCGGACGCAGGTCAATGCTTCCAGTGAGGCGGCCGGGCTTTGGGTCCTCCCGCATGAATCCGGCACGGATTACTAGCCCGTGGCGTTCGGTCCATAAATTCGCGCGCGTACCCAGCCCACCTACAAACGACATACACAGAACGGGGGCGATACTAACCAACATCCCGCTCAAAGGTGTGACCTGGGAGAACTAATCCACCGGTAACGCTCCAAGAATTTATTGCCAGTTTTTGCAGTCGTCCTTAAATAGCGTAGATCTCAAAGAACTGAAAACACCGAGTGTCACCAGGCCTTGCGTGATGCCTGAACCGACAGTAGTATCCGGTCAGCAGGTCAATGCTTCCGGTGAGGCGCAACCCCAGCCGCGAACTGGGATTGCAATAAAAAACCGCCCTACTAAGGCGGTTTTTTATTGCCTGCGATTTATGCGCGCAGCCTCATCTGCTGACTTCTTCAACAAACACCAACCGGTTCCCCGACGGGTCGCTGATGCTCATCTCGCGGCTGCCCCATGGCGTGTCTTCAATCCCCGGCTTGGCGTTGCGGTAATGCTTGGCCAGCAACTGTTGCTGGTACGCTTCCAACCCTTGAGCCTGAATCCGCACCGCCGCACCTGGCGTGCAATCGCCATGGTGCTCGGACAAGTGCAGCACGCAGTCCCCCAGCGACACCTGCAGGTACAGCGGAAAGTTATCTTCAAACCGGTGCTGCCAATCGACCTTGAACCCCAGGAAATCGACGTAGAACTCCAGGGTTTTGGCCTCGTCGAAACTGCGCAAAATGGGGGTGACTTTTCCTAAGTGCATGGCGATTGCTCCGTGTTTGAGAGCGGCCACTATACGGCCGCAAACCCCTTTCGCAAATCCCCACTGCGCGCCAGGAATCGTCCGGGACGCTGCCCGTTGGCCTGCCCGTCGCTGTAGCTGAGCACGCCGTTGACCCACACACCGTCAATCCCTTCCGCCGCGCGCTGCGGCTCTTTGAAGTCCGCCACATCCCGCACCCGCAACGGATCAAACAGCACCAGATCGGCCCAGTGTCCTTCACGGATTTCACCGCGCTCGGCCAAGCCAAAGCGCGCTGCCGACAAGCCAGTCATCTTGTGCACGGCGGTGTGCAGCGGGAACAAGCCAAGGTCCCGGCTGAAATGCCCCAGTACCCGGGGAAACGCGCCCCACAGACGTGGATGAGGAAACGGATCTTCCGGCAAACCATCCGAGCCAATCATCGACAGCGGATGCGCCAGGATGCGCTGCACGTCGGTCTCGTCCATCCCGTAATACACCGCCCCGGCGGGTTGCAGGCGGCGGGCGGCGTCCATCAGCGGCACCGCCCACTCGGCGGCGATATCCTGCAGATCCCGCCCGCCCATTTCCGGATGCGGCGCAGACCAGGTGATGGTGATGCGAAACGCATCGGTGACTTGCTTGAGGTCCAGGGTCGAAGAGCTGGCCGCATACGGGTAGCAATCGCAGCCCACCGGGTGGGTCTTCGCCGCGTGTTCCAGCGAGGCCAACAACTGCGGACTGCGCCCCCAGTTACCGGCGCCCGCGCACTTGAGGTGGGAAATGATCACCGGCGCCTTGGCATGCCGGCCGATCAGAAAAGCCTCGTCCATCGCCTCCAGCACCGGTTCGAATTCGCTGCGCAAATGGGTGGTGTACACCGCGCCATACGCCGTCAGTTCTTCACTCAACTGCAGCACTTCATCGGTCTCGGCGTTGAAGGCGCTGGCGTATGCAAGCCCGGTGGATAAACCCAGGGCACCGTCCGCCAGACTCTCCTGCAACTGCACGCGCATCGCGGTGATTTCACCCGGCGTGGCGGTACGGTGCAGGTCGTCCATATGGTTGCTGCGCAGCGCGGTGTGGCCGATCAGCGCCGCCACATTGACGGCCGGGTGGGCGTTTTCCACCGCCGCGCGGTAATCGCTGAACCGTGGGTAGGCAAAGGCCTCGGCGGTGCCCAGCAGGTTCATCGGGTCCGGCGGATCAGCCTGCAAGCTCACGGGCGAGGCGCTGATGCCGCAGTTGCCGACAATCACCGTGGTCACGCCCTGGCTCAGCTTGGGCAGCATCTGCGGGTGACGGATCACCACCGTGTCGTCGTGGGTGTGCACGTCGATAAACCCCGGCGCCAATACGCGCCCGGTGGCGTCGATTTCATGCTCGGCGCTGTCCCGGGACAGGTCGCCGATCTTCTCGATACGCCCCTCGTGCACCGCCACATCGGCGACATAGCCGGGGGTGTTGCTGCCATCAATGATCAGCGCCTGGCGGATCAGCGTGTGGTACTTCATCTCAATCTCCAAGCGGCAGGCTGTCAGGGCCGCCGCGATAATCGTCCAGGGCCAGCTTGATCCGTCGCAGGCGTTCCTGGTTGTCGTCCGGCATGGCCAAGGCCAGCTCGGTAGCGAGCACATCGATGGCCAACAGCATTCCGTAGCGCGCCGCCGTTGGCTTGTAGATAAAACTGGTTTCGGCCGGTTGCAGCGGCAGCAGCACGTCGGCCAACTGCGCCAGCGGTGAATCCGGCAGGGTGATGGCGATGATTTTTGCGCCGTAGTTGCGTGCCAGCGCCACCACGCCCAATACCTCCGGGGTGATGCCGGTCAGCGAGCAGACGATCAGCGCATGCTCCGGGCCCAGGGTGGCGGCGGTCACGCGCATCATCACCGGGTCGTGGCAGGCGTTGATCGCGTAGCCCAGGCGCACCAGGCGCACTTGCAACTCGTCGCTGCACAGGCTCGACGGCCCGCCCATGCCGAACGCGTGGATCATCCGCGCATTGCCCAGCAGGCTCACGGCGTCGACAAAACTGCGCTGGTTGAAACCGGACAGGTGCCGGCGCAACGTCGCCTCGATATCGCTGAGAATCTGCCGGTGAAACGCCGACTGCTCCGGCAGGCCCGCCGGGTCGAGGAAACGGCTGCCGACACCGCTGGCCTGGGCCAGTTGCAGGCGCAGGTCACGCAGGTCGCGGCAGCCGACGCTGCGGGCAAAACGCGACAAGGTGGCGGTGCTGACCTCGGCCCGTTGGGACAATTCTTCCAGGCTGGCGGACGCTGCAAAGCCGACATCATCGAGCATCAGCTTGGCGATACGCCCTTCGCCGGCGCTGAAGGAATCCTGGCGGGCGCGGATCTGGTAGAGGATGTCCATCGGTTCGGCTCCGGGTTACAAGATGCAGGACAAACCATAAGTCAGACCGAAGGCGACCACCGAAATCAGGGTCTCCAGCACGGTCCAGGTCTTGAAGGTCTGGATCACCGTCATATTGAAGTATTCCTTGATCAGCCAGAAGCCGCCGTCGTTTACGTGGGAAAAGATTACCGAACCCGCGCCGGTGGCCAGCACCAGCAATTCCGGGTGTGGATAACCCAGGCCCATCGCAACCGGTGCAACCACGCCTGAGGCCGTGGTCATGGCCACGGTGGCCGAGCCGGTGGCGATGCGCATCAGCGCGGCGAACAGCCAGCCCATCACCAGGGGCGACAGGTTGAAGGCGTGGGCCAGGCCGAGGATTTCATTGGTGACCCCGGCGTCCACCAGAATCCGGTTCAAACCACCGCCCGCGCCCACCAGCAAGGTGATGCTGGCGGTCGGTGCCAGGCATTCGTTGGTGAACTTGAGGATCGACTCGCGGTTGAAGCCCTGGGCCAGGCCGAGGGTCCAGAAGCTCACCAAGGTCGCCACCAGCAGCGCAATCACCGAGTTACCGATAAACAACAGGAACTGGTTAAAGGCGGTGCCCGGTGTGGAAATCAGGTTGGCCCAGCCGCCGATCATCATCAGCACCACCGGTAACAGGATGGTGCCCATGGTCAGGGCGAAACTCGGCAGGCGGGTGCGCGGCTCGCGGTCGATGAACTGGCGCTCCAGCGGGTTTTCCGCGGGCAGGTGAATGTGCGGCACGATAAATTTGGCGTACAGCGGGCCGGCAATGATCGCGGTGGGTATGCCGATTAAAATTGCATACAGCACCGTCTGCCCGACCGAGGCGTTATAGGCCAGCACCGCCATCATCGCCGCCGGATGCGGCGGCACCAGCGCATGCACCACCGACAAGCCCGCCACCATCGGCAGGCCGACCATCAGGATCGACACGCCCACCCGCCGCGCCACGGTAAACGCGATCGGCACCAGCAACACAAAACCGACCTCGAAAAACAGCGGCAGCCCCACCAGGAACGCGATACACACCATTGCCCAGTGCGCGTTACGCTCGCCGAACCGGTTGATCAGCGTGCGCGCCACCTGCTCGGCGCCACCGGACTCGGCCATCATCTTGCCGAGCATGGTGCCCAGCGCGACCACCAGCGCAATATGCCCCAGCGTCTTGCCGACGCCCGCCTCGTAGGAGCCCATGATCGTGTCCGCCGGCATCCCGGCCAACAGCGCCAGGCCGATAGACACCAGGGTGATGACGATAAACGGGTTGAGCCGGTAACGCGCGATCAATACGATCAATGCAATGATGGCGATGGCGGCGTAGATCAACAGCCAATACCCCGGTGATGCGGCCATGCGGTACTCCTCGGAAAGGGTCACGTCGAATAGGTTGTGAAAGTCATAAATCATTACCGGGGTGTATTTTCAATTTTTATGAAAGTAATTTTCGCCCACAGACAAGCCCTGTCGCGCAGGGATATGCCCGGGGTCAGTGGATGAAAATTCGGGAGGCGTTCTTACATGAAGATCGCCGGGGCTGGAAACTCAACTGCGCAGGCCGAGTCTTAGACTGCACACCGACTCATGACCAGGAAAACCCAGAATGAATCGTAACCCCCTGCTTGTTCCTTTCGCCGCCGGCGCACTGTTGCTGGCCTTGTGCGGCACGGCCTCGGCCGATGAGAACCCGGCACTGAAAAAATGCATGGACGGTGCCAACACCACCGCCGACATGGTCGATTGCAACGCCAAGGAAACCAAGGTGCAGGACGCGCGCCTGAATACCGCCTACAAAACCGCGATGACCGCGATGGAAGGCAACCGCAAGCAGCAGTTGCAGGACGTCCAGCGCCAGTGGCTCAAGTTTCGCGATGCCAATTGCGGCTTCATCGGCTCGGCCACCGGCGGCACCATTGATCAGGTCAACGGCTCCGGCTGCGTGCTGGACATGACCCAGACCCGCGCCCAGGAACTGGAAAACCTGGTCGGACCATGATGATCGTTCCCACGCTCTGCGTGGGAACGCATCCTGTGACGCTCCGCGTCACGATTTTAAGAGCGGACGCGGAGCGTCCAAAGCGGCGTTCCCACGCAGAGCGTGGGAACGATCATTGCGCTTCAACAACGGTCAGTCGTGCTGCACCCGGGCGCGCTTGAGCAGTTTGCGGCAGCGCTCGGACAGGTGCAGCACCCGCAAATGCTTGCCGGCCTTGGTGTAGCGCTCGCGCAGGGTCATCAACGCAGCAATCGCTGAATAGTCGACGAAGCTCAAGTGACGGCAATCCAGCGTCACCTGGGCCGGGTCGTTGGCCGGATCGAAGCGATTCAAAAACGGCGTGGTCGAGGCAAAAAACAGCGTGCCGTGCACCCGATAGAGTTTGCTGCCGTCCGCTTCCATATGTTCATCCGCGTACAGCTCGCGCGCTTGCTGCCAGGCGAAGTTCAGCGCCGCAATCACAATCCCGCACAGCACCGCCGTCGCCAGGTCGGTGAACACGGTAATCACCGTCACCGCCATGATCACCAGCACGTCGTTGAGCGGCACCTTGTTGATCACCCGCAGGGACGCCCAGGCAAAGGTCTGCTGGGACACCACAAACATCACCCCCACCAGCGCCGCCAGCGGAATGCGCTCGATCAGCGGTGACAGAAACAGAATGAACAACAGGATCATCACCCCGGCAAATACCCCGGAGAAGCGCCCGCGCCCGCCGGAGCTGAGGTTGATCACGGTTTGTCCGATCATCGCGCAGCCGCCCATGCCGCCGAACAGGCCCGAGACCATGTTGGCGGCACCCAAGGCCACGCTTTCGCGGTCCGGGTAGCCGCGGGTTTCGGTGATTTCGTCGGTGAGGTTGAGGGTCAGCAGGGTTTCCAGCAGGCCGACCATGGCCATCAGGATCGCGTAGGGCGCGATGATGTGCAGGGTTTCGAGGGTCCAGGGGATCTGCGGCAGCGCGAAGGTCGGCAGGCCGCCGGCGATGTGGGCCATGTCGCCCAGGGTGCGGGTCGGCAGGCCGAGCAGGTATACCGCCAGGCCCACGCCGAGGATCGCCACCAGGGCTGGCGGTACCGCGCGGGTCAGGCGCGGCAGCAGGTAGACGGTGGCCATGGTTGCCGCGACCAGCCCGGTCATTACGTACAGCGGCGTGCCGCTGAGCCAGGTGTCACCGCTTTTGAAATGCTCCAGCTGCGCCAAGGCAATGATGATCGCCAGGCCGTTGACGAACCCGAGCATCACCGGGTGCGGCACCATGCGCACCAGCTTGCCCAGGCGCAACAGGCCGAAGGCGACCATGATCAACCCGCCCAGTAATACCGTGGCCAACAGATACTGCACGCCGTGCTGCACCACCAGCGCGACGATCACCACCGCCATCGAGCCGGCGGCCCCGGAGACCATGCCAGGCCGGCCGCCGAACAGCGCGGTGAGGGTGCAGATGATGAATGCGCCGTAAAGGCCCATCAGCGGGTTGAGATGAGCCACCAGGGCAAAGGCGATGCATTCGGGCAGCAAGGCAAAAGACGTGGTGAGTCCGGCCAGGGCGTCGGCGCGCAGACGGGTGAGGTTCATTGAAGTACCGGGGAGTTGCGGGGGATAAGGCTGGGG
>NZ_JACARZ010000234.1:0-302 GCF_013386315.1 Pseudomonas sp. P7779
GGTCCAAGGACTGCATCAGGTGCTCTCTCTTGGCGCGCAGCAACAAGCAACGAATCTGCAAGTTCTGCGTGAGATGCAGCTGGCCAACACCATGGCCTCGATGAAAGCCCAGAACGACGCCAACGACATGCAGGCGAGCGCTACCGCCGCACAGACCAAATACCAAAACTTCGTTCAATCGCGACAAGCCGCAGCACAGCAATCTGCGCAGGATCTGCAATTGCCCGATCCGACCCAGATCAACCTCACCGGGGCAAACAAGCTGTGAGAGGACCGGAAAAGGTCGCGGTCGGCTGGCTATG
>NZ_JACARZ010000027.1:0-59001 GCF_013386315.1 Pseudomonas sp. P7779
CGGAACCATAGGCCGCCGTTACCCAAATAACGGATATGCCCCCTCAAATCCCCCGCAACGCCAACATCGCCAGATACAGCAGCACCACCCCACAAGCCCCATAGCTAACCCTCTGCCACATGGGCGAAGCATTCCGCCGCAGCAAGTTGACCAACCCCGCAATCAAAAAGCACGACAACACCGACGCCAGCATAAACCCCGCAAAAAACATCAACGTCTGCCCATGGCTAGGCGCCGCCCCGACTATCCCCGATAACGCACTCCCCAGCGCCCCCCAATAGACAATGTTCTTCGGATTGGCCAGGGAAATCGCCGCCCCCACCACCAGCGCATTCTGCCCGGACCTGGGCGGCGCACTCCCGGCCTCTGGCAAGTGCCAGGCATCCATCAGGCTGCGAATCCCGAGCCAGGCCAGATACAGCCCACAAACGGCCGTCAGCGGCACCCGCACCGACTCATGCTGGATCAACAACGCCATGCCCGTAAGCCCGATCACCGCCCACACGGCATCGCCCACCAGCGAACCGATCTGCACCAACAGCGCAGGGGTAAACCCATGCAGCAGCCCACGGCGCAGCGTCTCCGCCAGCACCGCCCCCGGCGACAGGCAAAACACAAACCCAAACACCAGCGCCGAAAAAAAGATCGTCAACATGCCTGCCTTCCTTCAAGTGATGGCCGGCATTTTAGGGAAGGGTGTGTAAGTCGTCTTGAACCAGATTGCGCTTTTCAGCCCTTGAGCACGCGTTGATAGCGCCCCGGTGTGATCCCGTAGGCCGCCCGGAAATGCCGATTCAGATGGCTCTGGTCAGCAAACCCCAAGGCATGGGCAACCTGCGACGCCGCAACGCCTGAGCGCAACAGCCCCTTGGCGCGCCGGGTACGCAGTTGCATCGCCCACTGGCGTGGACTCAGCCCGGTTTCTTTCTGAAAAGCCCGCAGCAGATGGAATTTCGACAGGCCCAACTCGTCACCAAGGGTCTCGAGTGCCACCGCCTGGTGCAGGTTTTCAGCCAGCAATTCCTGGGCCTTGATCACCAACCCGCGTCCCACCGCAGTGCTGCCAGGCAAGCGGACGCCGCTGCAACCGACGACTTCGCCGAGCAGCACCACCAGGGCTTCCTCACTCAGCTCACGGGCCAGCGGATCGACACTCAACGCACCTTCAATCGCCCCGGCGAGTTTCATCGCCAACGCCGGCTGGAAGCACAGCGAACGGTCGAACTCCAGGTGCGCCAGACCCAGATCAGCCGCCAATTGCTCGGCAGTCGCATACAAGCTGACAAACCGCCACGGCTGCCCTTCGGCCGCGCCTCCGCCTTGAATCTGCCCCGGGTTGTAGAGGGTGATGCTGCCGGGGCCGGCCTCGAAGGTGCGACGATCCAGCCACACCTGTTCCTCGCCGAGCAGGTTGACGCCGATCACGCATTCATCATGGCTGTGGCGGGCAAATGTCAGGCCGGTGCAGGCGGTGCTGCTGACTTCGTAGTTGCCCAGCCAGGCGTGCTGCATGGAACTCATTGAGGGGGCTCGCTGTGACCGTTGCCCGCGAGCATACGCCGGAAAAGACCTTCAGATCGACTACTCGCCCGGCTCTTCGGTTACGGCGTGGCGATGCGATCAAGCTCGGCCTTGATTTCGATGGGACTGAGGCTGGCGAACGGAATCTCGAAAAAAGCCCGGCAGCGCCGTTCAATGATTTCCAGGGTGGCGCGGAACGCGGCGTCGACCTGGGCTTCATCGCCTTGAACATCCGACGGGTCCTCCAACCCCCAATGTGCCTTCATGGCCGGGCCGAAATACACCGGGCAAGCTTCTCCAGCAGCCTTGTCGCATACGGTGACGACGATGTCTGGCGGGCTGCCTTCAAAGGCGTCGTTGCCCTTGCTGTACAAGCCTTCGGTGCTGATGCCGGCGGCTTTCAGCGTGGTCAGGCTGCGTGGCAGCACCTGGCCCTTGGGGAAGCTCCCGGAGCTGATGGCCTGGAAACCGTCCGGCGCCAGATGGTTGAACAAGGCTTCCGAGAGAATGCTGCGGCAGCTGTTGGCGGTGCACATGAACAGGACTTTCATCAAGCGAACTCCGTCAGAAACTCAGGCGCAAGGCCAGGGCGGCGAGGGTGATCAACAGTACCGGCAGGGTCAGCACGATCCCGACCTTGAAGTAGTAACCCCAGGTGATGGTGATGCCTTTGCGTGCCAGGATGTGCAGCCAGAGCAAGGTCGCCAGGCTGCCGATAGGGGTGATTTTGGGGCCGAGGTCGCTGCCGATCACGTTGGCGTAGATCATCGCGTCCTTGACCACGCCCACGGCGTGGCTGGCCTCGATGGAGAGCGCGCCGATCAGCACGGTTGGCAGGTTGTTCATCGCCGAAGACAGCAGCGCGGTGAGTACACCGGTGCCCAAGGCCGCGCCCCATACGCCATAGCTTGCGAAGGTGTCGAGCCAGGTCGCGAGGTAGTCGGTCAGCCCGGCGTTACGCAGGCCGTAGACCACCAGGTACATGCCCAGGGAGAAAATCACGATCTGCCAGGGCGCTTCCTTCAGCACCTTGCGGGTGGAGATTTTGTGGCCCTTGGCGGCGATCACCAGCAGTAATATGGCGCAGGCGGCAGAAATTGCGCTGATGGGAATACCCAGCGGTTCCAGGGCAAAGCAGCCCACCAGCAGGATGCCCAGCACCCACCAGCCGGCGCGGAAGGTGGCGCGGTCGTGGATCGCACTGGCAGGGTCGTCGAGGTCGGCCGGGTCGTAGGTTTGCGGAATGTCCCGGCGGAAAAACCATAGCAATACGGCGAGGGTCGCGGCGACGCTCACCAGGTTCACCGGCACCATCACTGCGGCGTATTCGTTGAAGCCGATCTTGAAATAGTCGGCCGAGACGATGTTCACCAGGTTGGAGACTACCAGCGGCAGGCTCGCGGTGTCGGCGATAAACCCGGCGCCCATGACGAACGCCAGGGTGGCTGCCGGGGAAAAGCGCAACGCCAACAGCATCGACATCACGATGGGCGTGAGGATCAGCGCCGCGCCGTCGTTGGCGAACAAAGCCGATACCAGCGCGCCCAGCAGCACCATGTACGCGAACAGTCGCCGACCGCGCCCACGGCCCCAGCGCGCCACATGCAAGGCAGCCCAGGCAAAGAAGCCCGCCTCATCCAGCAGCAGGCTGATGACGATCAACGCGACAAAGGTCCCGGTGGCGTTCCAGATGATGTGCCACACCACCGGGATGTCGGCCAGGCTGATAACCCCACAGGCCAGGGCCAGGATCGCACCCATCGTGGCGCTCCAGCCCACGCCCAGGCCCTTGGGCTGCCAGATGACCAAAATGATGGTGAACAGAAAGATAGCAACGGCAACAAGCATGAAAAGCTCTCCGCAGGATCAGCAGCAGGCGCTGGCCCGTTGTGGTCGGTCACCCATGGTTTCCAGACGCTGGGCGTCTGTTTTTAACCAGGCTTGGTTGGCTTGCAGGGTGGTGTCGAGCACTGCCGTCACCCACTCCGGCAAGGCCGGGTTGAGGCGGTAATAAATCCACTGGCCCTGGCGACGGTCCAGCAGCAACCCGCAACTGCGCAGTTGCGCCAGGTGGCGGGAGATTTTCGGCTGGCTGTCGTCCAGAGCATGGATCAATTCGCACACGCAAAGTTCGCCTTCACGCAGGATCAACAACGTCAGCCTGGCGCGGGTGGCGTCGGCCAGGCATTTGAAGACGTTGGGCGGGGAGAAAAGATCTGACATGGTCAGTGCCTTGATACATATGGAAATTCGAATATACGGATTTCCATATGTATTGGTCAAACCTTGTTTCGATTGACCTGCGTCAAGTGCCCGACAATCGATGACAAGTGGTTGAAATTAAACTGAAACACAAATGTCCTAAAGTGCCTGCCCATTGGTGATGAAGGAAGAAAACGTGTGACCCGTGCCACTCGCAACCTGCGCAAGACCCTGGATTCCGTCGCGGACAATAACGAAACCGCGGCGTTTGACCTGATGCGCGCCGTCGAAAAGCTCAGCGATGAAGTGCTGCGCCAGCGCCTGCTCAATACCATCCACCGGCTCAACCAGGACGCCCACGAACTGCGCGAAGCCCGGGACGCGGTGGAGCGGGTGTCGGTCAAACTGGCTTGAGCACGATCGTTCAAGACAATCCCTGATACCGCTGGCATGCTTGTCGACTGACTGTCGATGAGCTTGTTGTGTATGCCTAACGCTCTGCCTCTGAACGCCTTTTCCCGTGGCGCGATTGCGATCATTCCATTGTCCCTGGCGTGTGCGCCGTGGGGATTGCTGGCCGGTTCGACTGCAATTGATGCCCAATTCACGCCGCTGGAAGCCCAGGGGCTGTCGACCATCGTGTTTGCCGGTGCCGCACAATTGGTGGCCATCGGCATGGTCAAGAGCGGCGCCAGCCTGATTTCGATCCTGCTGACCACCTTGCTGCTGACCTCCCAGCATTTGCTCTACGGCATGCACATGCGTCCCACGCTGTCGCCGCTCAAGCCACGGTGGCGCATGAGCCTGGGCTTTTTGCTGACCGACGAATTCTTCGCCCTGGTCAGCCAGTACGACCGCCAGACCTTCAATCGCTGGTACGCCCTGGGCGTCGGCCTGACGTTCTATATCATCTGGAACGTCTTTACCTTCGCCGGCATCGTGCTCGGCAAAAGCATTCCCGGGCTGGATCAACTGGGCCTGGAATTCTCGATCGCAGCGACCTTTATCGCCCTGATCACCCCGGTAGTGCGCGACGTGCCGACCATCGTCTGCGTAGCCGTGTCGTTGCTGTGCTCGGTTTGGCTGAGCTACCTGCACTGGGAATCGGCGGTGGTGGTGTCCGGTGTGTTGGGGATGAGCGCAGGGTTTGCCTGCAAGCGGCTGGGAGTAGGGCAGCAATGATCTTCGTGATGATTTTTGGCATGGGCCTGATCGTGTTTCTCAACCGCTACCTGTTTCTCGAGCCGCGCCTGCCGGTGCGCCTCAATCGCGGGGCGCGGGAGTTTCTCGGGTTTGCCGTACCGGGGATGCTCACCGCCATCTGCGGCCCGATCATTTTCCTGGCTGATCACAAGCTCAACCTGAGTGTGGGCAACCCCTACCTGCTGGCCGGAATCAGCGCCGTGGCGTTGATGTTCTGGACCCGTAGCGTGCTGATCACCGTGTTGCTGAGCATGGCGCTGTTCTATCTGTTCCGCTGGCTGCTCTGACCAACAAACTCCTGCTACGGGGGGAGCAAAACCAAGGCAAAAAAAAGCCTGCGGGAGGGCAGGCTGGAAGGGAGACTTCTTAAAAATGAGCCTGCCGACTATAGGCGGCGAGGTCTTCCTTCACAGTGAAACAAAGTTCATGAATCTGTCAGCTATTCGATAACCGGGGCGGCGGCTTTCTTGTTGGCTTTCGCCTCGGCCGCCAGGCATTCCAGGGCAAATTGCTCGGTGTAGGTCATCTGGATCGGGGTGCTTTCGCCCTTCACGGTGCGCTCGCCGTCAAGGATGTAGCGGATGCGCTTGTCGGTCACGCCGATGCGTTTGGCGATCCACGAAGGCGTCTGGCCGATGCGGCTGATCAGCTTGTCGGCGTAGTCGGTGGAGGGGTTGTAGCGCTCGGCATTGGGTGTCATGGGGTTTCCGGGTAAAAGCGGGTTCGTAAGTAGGCGGCAGGGTGACGCAATAATCCTTCGGTGTCGCCTGCTAATGGTACAGTCGCGTTTTTTCCAAGGAAGCTTCGGTATGCGGATGGTGGTAATTGGCGCTTTGGTCCTGGCATCGCTGGCCGGTTGCGCGGGCTCGAAGATGAAAGAGGCGCGTACCGGCGCGCCCTACAAAACCCTGGCCTCGGACAAGGCTCCGCTGGTGGTTGCCCAGTGCATCCAGTTCGGCTGGCAGGATGAAGCGGTGTTCGGGGTGGATGCCGGTGGTTTCATGGAGCCTGCACAGGCTGGTGGCTTCACCATCTACACCACGGCAGGTGACTATTTTGTCGACGTGCGCAGTGCCGGCGCCGGCGCCTCCGTCAACTATTACGCGGCCCAGGATGACTATCCGGCCAAGCGCCGCCTGGCGGCACTGGCGACCTGCCTGTAATCCATTCCGTTAGAAAAGTTCAGAAATGCCCTGCGGACAGTCCCGCAGGCATTGTTTTAGTATTTTCCCGCTCACCCGGCGTGACGGCTCTTTACCGGTACAGGGATGTCGAGGCCGGAGCGTCGGGAGGGCAACTGTTTTCTAGCGGGGCATGTACCCCAGGTGCCAGCGCCGCGGAATCTTCAGCGACACCAGCCCCAACAGCGCCGACAGCACCCCGCTGACCAGCAGCGCACGAATCCCCATGTGGTGCTCCAGCAACGCACCGATCACCGCACCCACAAACATCCCGGCCCACGGGATCAGTTGCACGCGCCAGCCGTTGCGGCGTTCACCGAGCATCCAGCGGCCCAGTCCGCGACCAAAGCGTGACAGAGCCCCGGTGACATAGGTAAGCCCCACGGGCAACCCGTTCACTTCTTCGACGGCGGCATTCAGCATGCCCATGGCGATGATCGCTGCCAGCAACGCCGGCAATTGATCGGCAAACGGCCAGGCCGCAGCCCCGCACAGCAGGGTGGCGATGCACAGCAACAAGGGCAGGGCGTGGCGCCGGCTGACGCGGCTGACCATCACGCCCAGCGCATTCCCGGCGATAAACGTCGCCACCAGCAACGTCAGGCGCCCGGTAAGGCCCAGGTCGCCTTCGCTGATCGCCACGGCGAGGCGCGTGGTGTTGCCGCTCATGAACGACACAAAATCCCCGCTGGCCATGAAACCAATCGCATCGGTCATGCCCGCCAGCACGGAAAGGCTGGCCACCAGCAGCAACCCGACACGCCCGCGCCATTTGTGGCGATGCAGCAAGGCGGCGTTGGTGTAGGGCTTCAGGGATGAAGGCAGCATGGGGCCGGGTTCCTCGGTGAGATTATCCGGCCACTACCGTAGGGCGCTTCGTGCTCCGCTGCAATGACTTGGCGCACTTACAGGCGTTCGGCCAGTTGCTCCAGAAACATCGCCAGCCCGACTTCCTCGGCCTTCAAGCCTTTGCGCACTCGGGGCTTGGGCAGTTTCGCCAGTTCGCCCAGGCTGAAATGCTCCAGCACCGCCGGGTGGATGTAGCACTTGCGACACACCGCCGGCGTGTTGCCCAGTTGCTTGGCAACGTTCTTGACCATCTCCACCACATGTTTCCTGGCGTCGGATTCCGGCTGCCACTCAAGCTCGCGCAGCACTGCCAGCGCCAGGGCGCTGCCGGCCCAGGTGCGGTAGTCCTTGGCGGTAAAATCCGCGCCGGTCAGGGTGTGCAGGTAGGCATTCACATCGGTGGAACTGACGGTATGGCGCTCGCCGTTCTCGTCCAGGTACTGGAACAGGTTCTGCCCCGGCAACTCCAGGCAACGCTTGATCACCGTGGCCAGGCGCCGGTCCTTGACGCTGATCTGGTGCTCGATGCCGCTCTTGCCGCGAAACTGGAACAGGATCTCACTGCCCTTGATATCCACATGGCGGGTGCGCAGGGTGGTCAGGCCGTAGGAGCGGTTGTCGCGGGCATATTGGGTATTGCCGACGCGGATCAGGGTGGCGTCGAGCAGCAGCACCACCGTGGCCAGGACCTTTTCCCGATTGAACCCGGGCGCCTCGATCTGTGCTTCCAACTGTTTGCGCAACTTGGGCAGCGCGCTGCCGAACTGTTGCAGCCGGGAGTATTTGTCGGTGTCGCGCACCTCGCGCCAGCGCGGGTGGTAGCGGTACTGCTTGCGCCCCCGGGCATCCCGCCCGGTGGCCTGCAGATGGCCGCGCGGGTCGGCGCAGATCCACACATCGGTATAGGCCGGCGGCACTGCCAGTGCGTTGATGCGTTTGATTTCGTCGGCATCGGTTATGCGTGTGCCGTCGGCCTTGAAGTATTGGAATTTGCCCCGCAGCTTTTTGCGGGAGATCCCGGGCTGGGTATCGTCGACGTAATGCAGGTCGCGGGGCAGGTCGGCAAGCAACGCAGGATCGGGCATGGCGCAAATTCCTTGGCAGGTATTTCTGATTGACCGCAGGGTTTTGCGGTCGTGCCAACAAGTTTGCTCCCCCATAGCAGCTGTCGGGCAGTCAAGCCAGTACCGCCACCGCCTTGATTTGCGCCCACAGCGTCTGGCCGGGATGCAGCTGCAACTGGTCCCGCGAGTAACGGGTGATGCGCGCCAGCAGCGGCGTGCCGGCGGCGTCCAGGCTTACCAGCACGTGGGCTGCGTTGTCCGCCGGGATTTCCTGGGTCACCGTCACCGGCAGGCGATTGAGGATGCTGCTGTGTTCCTCGGCCTGCAGGCTCAAGCTGACGTCCCGCGCCTGGATCTTGAAACGCAACTGTTTGCCCAGCGCCAATGGTGCATGGGCCACGCGCATCTGCAATTGGCTCGCGGGCAATTGCAGGGTGAGCAACTGGTAGTGCGCGTCGTAGGCGCAGACCGTTCCGTTGATCACCACGCCGGCGTCGTCGCCCAGGGCCATGGGCAGGTCAAGCCGGGCCAGGGTTTCGCCGATGGGGCCGCTGGCCAGGGCCTTGCCGTCACTGAGCAACACGATGTGATCAGCCAGGCGCGCCACTTCGTCCTGGGCATGGCTGACGTACAGCACCGGAATCTCCAGTTCGTCATGCAGGCGTTCGAGATACGGCAGGATCTCGCTTTTGCGTTTGCTGTCCAGCGCGGCCAACGGTTCATCCATCAGCAACAGGCTCGGGCTGGTGAGCAGGGCGCGGGCGATGCCGATGCGCTGGCGCTCACCGCCGGAAAGGTGCTGCGGATGGCGGTCCAGCAGGTGGCCGATGCCCAGCAACTCGGTGGCGTGGGCCATCTCCACCCGGCGTTGCTGGCGCGGGATGCGCTTGAGGCCGAACTCCAGGTTGGCCAGTACCGACAAATGCGGGAACAGGCTGGCTTCTTGAAACACGTAGCCCAGGGCGCGTTTGTGGGGTGGCACGAACAGTCCTTTGCGGCTGTCTTGCCAGACCTCGTCGTTGATCTGCACGAAACCCTCTTCAGCCCGCTCCAGCCCGGCGATGCAACGCAGGCAGGTGGTCTTGCCGGAGCCGGAATGGCCGTACAGCGCCGTCACCCCACGACCGGGCAGGTGCAGGTCGACGTCCAGGGCAAACCCGGAATACTTCAGTTGCAGGCGTACCTCGATCATCGACATCAGCTCCAGCCCGCCTTGGTTTTACGGCTGGAGTAGAGCGCCAGCAACACCAGGAAAGAAAACACCACCATGGACCCGGCCAGCCAGTGGGCCTGGGCATATTCCATGGCTTCGACGTGGTCGTAGATCTGCACCGAGACGACCCGGGTCTTGTTGGGAATATTGCCGCCGATCATCAGTACCACGCCGAACTCGCCGACGGTGTGGGCAAAACCGAGAATCGACGCGGTGATAAACCCCGGGCGCGCCAGGGGCAGGATCACCGTGAAAAAGGTGTCCCAGGGATTGGCCCGCAAGGTCGCGGCCACTTCCAGCGGGCGAGTGCCAATAGCGGAGAAGGCGTTTTGCAACGGCTGCACCACAAACGGCATGGAATAGATCACCGAGCCAATCACCAGCCCGGCGAAGCTGAAGGTCAGGGTGCCCAGGCCCAGCCATTGGGTGAACTGGCCGAAGTAGCCGTTGGGGCCCATGGTCAGCAGCAGGTAGAAGCCGATCACCGTGGGTGGCAACACCAACGGCAAGGCCACCACCGCGCCAATGGGGCCGCGCCACCACGAGCGGGTGCGTGACAGCCAGAGGGCTATCGGAGTGCCGATGATCAGCAGGATGACCGTGGTCAGCGACGCCAGTTTCAGGGTCAACCAGATCGCGGAAAAATCGGCACTCGACAGCGGCATTTACAGCTCGTAACCGTAGGACTTGATCACCGCGGCGGCTTTCGGACCCTTGAGGTATTCAACCAGGGCCTTGGCGGCGGTGCTGTCCTTGCCCTTGTTGAGGATTACCGCGTCCTGCTTGATCGGGTCATGCATCGAAGACGGTACGATCCAGGCCGAACCGCTGGTGACTTTGCCGTCCTTGTAGATCTGCGACAGCGCTACAAAACCCAGTTCGGCGTTGCCGGTGGAGACGAACTGATAGGCCTGGGTAATGTTCTGGCCCTCAACGAGCTTGTCCTTGACCTTCTCGGTCAGGCCTTCCTTCGCCAGCACCTGGGTGGCGGCCAGGCCATAAGGCGCGGCTTTCGGGTTGGCGATGGACAGGTGCTGGAACTGGTTTTTCTTCAGCACTTCGCCCTTGGCATCGACGTAGCCTTCCTTGGCCGACCATAGCGCCAGGGTGCCGATCGCGTAGGTGAAGCGCGAGCCCTTGACGGTGTCGCCTTCGGCTTCGAGCTTCTGCGGGGTGGTGTCGTCGGCGCTGAGGAACACTTCAAACGGCGCGCCGTTCTTGATCTGGGTGTAGAACTGGCCGGTAGCGCCGTAGGCAGCGACCAGTTTATGGCCGGTGTCTTTTTCAAAGTCGGCGGCAATCGCCTGGATCGGTGCGGTGAAGTTGGCAGCCACGGCCACCTGTACTTCATCGGCATTCGCCGAGGAGAAGCCAAACGCGGCGATCAGGGTAGCGAGGGCCGTGGGGGCCAGGCGTGAGGCGCGAATCATCATCAAGAAGCTCCTTGGGGTTTGCGGCTTGTTAGGCAGAGGGGGACTACCGCTATGTATGGGAATATATAGCGGTTGGCCGCTGCCGGTACAGCGCAAAGTTGTCCCGGGAGTTCAGGTTCAGCGTCGGCCGAGTTTTTCCAGGGTTTGCGCGGCCAGTTCGAGCGTCAGGTCATGGCTGGAGATGTCTTTGCCGAGGCGCAGCGCCTGGCCCGACCACAAGTTGCTGAAGCCGGCTTCGTCCTTGGCCTTGAGCGGCATCAACGCACCGCCGGACAGCGGGAACGCCGGCGCCGTGGGGTTGATCGCGCCCAACTCACGCATTACGCGGTTGATGATGCCCCGCGCCGGGCGCCCGGTGAACAGGTTGGTCAGCGCGGTTTCACTGGCCTGGGCAGTGCGCAAGGCGTGGTGGTGTGACTTCGAGACGGTGGCCTCGGGGGTAAACAGGTACGCGGTGCCAATCTGCACCGCTGACGCGCCAAGGGCGAAGGCCGCGACAATGCCCCTGGCATCCCCGATGCCGCCGGCCGCAATCACCGGCACGCGCACGGCATCGACAACCTGTGGCACCAGCGCCATGGTGCCGATCTGGCTGTTCAGGTCGTCGCTGAGGAACATCCCGCGATGGCCACCGGCTTCGTTGCCCATGGCGATGATTGCATCGCATCCGTGCTGTTCCAGCCAGATGGCTTCTTCGACGGTGGTAGCCGACGACAGCACTTTCGCCCCGGTGGCCTTGACCCGGTCCAGCAGGGATTTTTCCGGCAGGCCGAAGTGAAAGCTCACCACTTCCGGGCGGAATTCTTCCACCACTTCACAGGCGGCGTTGTTGAACGGTGCGCGGTTGGAGACGGGCGTCGGCGCGTCAAAATCGGCGCCCAGCTCACGGTAGTAGGTTTCCAGCAGGTTCTTCCACTGAAGGTCGCGGTGAGCATCCGGCGTCGGTGGCTGATGGCAGAAGAAATTTACGTTCAGCGGCCGCGAACTGGCCTGGCGAATCGTGGTGAGTGCTTCGCGCAGTTGCTCGATGCTGAGCGCCGCCGCCGGCATCGAACCGAGGGCGCCGGCCTGATTGGCCGCAATCACCATGGCCGTGCTCGTGGCATTGGCCATGGGCGCCTGAATGATCGGTAACTCGATGCCCAGCAGGTCAAGAATTCGGGTGTCTGGCCAGGTGCTCATGGGACGCTTCTCCAACGGTGGAATGCTGTTCCGTCGTTTTAGCAGGGCCAGGCAGCACCAGGCCAGTCTGTATTATTCACTGGACGAATCCAGTGTTTCATGGGCGGTTATCAGTTGATGGCGTCACCCAGTACTGCATGAATCCGCTGGGCAATGTGCGCGGCGTGGGTTTCCAGGGCGAAGTGGCCGGTGTCGAGTAATTCCACCACGGCATTGGGGTTGTCGCCTTTGTAGGCATGGGCGCCCGGCGGGATGAAGAAGGGATCGTTCTGGCCCCAGATCACCAGCGCCGGAACTTGCGTGGCCTTGAAAAACGCCTGGAACGCCGGGTACAGCGTCAGGTTGTTGCGGTAGTCGAGGAACAGGTCCAACTGGATCTCGTCATTGCCGGGACGCTGCATCAGGAGCACGTCGAGCATGTAGGACTCCGGCGCCACCAGCTCCGGTTGCGACACGCCATGCAGGTACTGATAACGCGTGCCTTCCAGGCTGATGACCGCGTTGCGAATCACCTCGCGATTGGCCTGGCTCGGCTCGGCCCAGTAGGCCCGGATCGGAGCCCAGGCGTCACCCAAACCTTCCAGGTAGGCATTGCCGTTTTGCGATATCAGCGCGCTGACCCGTTCCGGGTGGGCCACGGCGAGGCGCAGGCCCACCGGTGCGCCGTAGTCGAACACATAGAGGGCATAGCGACTGAGGTTCAGGGCCTCGACGAAGTGGCCAACGGTGATCGCCAGGTTATCGAAGCTGTAGTGGTAATTGCGTTCGGCGGGGACTTCAGTGAAGCCGAAGCCTGGCAAGTCCGGGGCGATGATCCGGTAACGGGTGGCAAGCAGCGGGATCAGGTCACGGTACATATGGGACGAACTGGGAAAGCCATGCAGCAGCAACAACACCGGCGCGGAGGGGTCGCCGGCTTCACGGTAGAAAATGCGCACACCATCGGCATCAACGTGCTGATAGCGAACAACCGGGGCTGAAATCGACATGATCGGAGTCCTCTGCGTAACTGGTTAAATTGATTTGTCGGGTTACTCGTTTTGCAGGCTGCGCTTGAAAATGTAACCTGTCAAATTAATTTATTGGGTTACTTATTAGCAAATTTAGTAACTATTCAAAAGCAAAATCAGCGGTTACGATGGCGCGGACTTGAAGAGGATTCGCCATGCCCGCCATCACCCCATCCCCATTGGAACCCTACGTCCTGGCTGATCATCCCGTGCTGGACATGCTCAATACCCGGGCGAATGTCGACGGTGTGCCCTTTGAATTCTGGCAAGGCGATGCCGATGTCGAGCGCTGGCTGGTGCGGCTTGGCTGGGCCGAGGAGGGCGCAGTACCGGTATTTGAGGAGGGGGCACTGCTGGGCGCGGCGCGGGGATTGCGGGAAGTGATCCGCGTGTTACTGGAACAGCGCAAGGCCGGCCAGCAGGGCGATCCCGGCGCGCTGAATGCGTTCCTGCGCAAGGCGGTCAGTCACCCGCAACTGGCTTGGCCGGCGCCTGGCGAGTTGCGGCTGGAGCGCCAGCGCAAGGTGCAGACTGCCGAGCAGTTCCTGGCGCCGATTGCCGAAGCCGCCGCGACGTTACTGGTGGAAGGGGATTTCGGCCTGGTCCGCACCTGCGAACATCCCGAGTGCGTGCTGTGGTTCTACGACCGCACCAAGGGCCACAAGCGCCGCTGGTGCAGCATGGCGCTGTGTGGCAATCGGCATAAGGTGGCCGAGTTTCGCAAGCGCAAACTGGTGTAGACGTCCTCAGGATTCTGCCGGGCTTTCGCGCTCCAGCAACTGCCGCTTGCGCTCGACACCCCAGCGGTAGCCCGACAGATTGCCGTCGGCGCGCACCACGCGATGGCAGGGAATCGCCACCGCCAGGCTGTTGGCACCACACGCCTGGGCCACGGCGCGATAGGCGGTCGGCGCGCCGATGCGCTGGGCGATCTCGGCGTAGCTGGCGGTGCACCCCACCGGGATTTCCCGCAAGGCTTGCCACACGCGTTCCTGAAACGCAGTGCCGCGCAAGTCCAGGGGCAAGTCCAGGCCCAGGGCCGGCGCTTCGATGAAGCCCACCACCTGGGCGATCAATTGTTCGAAGTCGTGATCGGCACCCAGCAGATTGGCGCGGGGAAACTGGTCCTGCAGGTCGCGCACCAGTTTGTCCGGGTCATCCCCCAGCAGGATCGCGCACACACCGCGATTGCTCTGGGCCACCAGAATGGCGCCCAACGAGCATTGGCCAACGGCAAAGCGAATATCCGTGTTGGTGCCGCCGGCTTTGTAGTCGCGGGGCTTCATGCCGAGCAATTGGTCGGCAGCCTCATAAAAGCGGCTGTTGGAATTGAAGCCGGCGTCGTACAGCGCATCGGTCACCGAGTGCTGGTCCTTGAGGCCGTCCCGTACCTTGCGCGAGCGATGAGCGCTGCCGTAGCGCTTGGGCGTCAGGCCGGTCACCGCCTTGAACACCCGATGAAAATGGAACGGGCTCAAGCCGGCGAGGGCGGCCAGATCTTCAAGGGGCGGCAGGGTTTCGGCCTGTTCGATGTGCCGACAGGCCGCTGCCACCAGTTGCGCATGGCGTGCGGCCACCTGGGTCTGGTCCCCCGACGCGCGCTTGTTGGGCCGGTAGCCCGCCGCTTCAGCCTGTTGCGGGGTGTCGAAGAACTCGACGTTCTCCGGGCGCGGGCGCCGTGCGGAACTGCTGGGGCGACAGTACACACCGGTGGTTTTCACACCATAGACGAAGGTCAAGTCGGCCTTGGCGTCACGGGCGACAATCGCGGCCCAGCGGGGGTCTTGTTCGGTGGCGTGGCGCGCGGTCATGGTGGTGGCTCCTGGTTGAAGAATGCCAGGTTAGTCCCGTGGGGCATTCCCATCACTCCGATGCTTGCGGTCAAATTCATCCGGCCGTGCGAAACGTCAGGTTGATGCGCTGCGGCCCCATGACCGGATGCGTGCCGGGCTTGATCGGCATCACGCCGTGAAAGCGCAGGCGGTCCACGCCGCCCCATACCACTACGTCGCCATGGAACAGCGAGACTTTTTGCGTCTTGTCGCTGCGCTCATGGCCGCCGAACAGGAAGATCGCCGGTAAACCCAATGACACGGAGACCACCGGGGCGGCATAGCGCCGCTCGTTCTTGTCCTGGTGCAGGGACATTTTCGCGCCTGGCACATAGCGGTTGATCAAGCAGGCATCCGGCTCGAAATCGTCGAAACCTGCATCTGCTGCGGCCATCACGGCCAGTTCGCGCAATGCGGCCGGCAGGGCTGGCCAGGGTTGTTGGTTATTCGGGTCAATCGGGGAGTAGCGATAACCGGTCGAGTCGGTCGTCCAGCCCAATTCACCGCAACTGCTTAACGCCGCCGACATGGTAAAACCACCGGGCGTGACCATTTGCCGGAAGGGCGATTGAGCCAATACCCGTCGCAGTTCCGGTAGCAAACGCTCGACCCAGGGCAGGGCATAGCCCCTGAGGACGTAGGATTGTTCACCGATTTGCTCGCGCCCCGGGGGCTGTTGCAGCGCCTCATCGGCGAACAAATCGGCGGTTGATCCGGGAAGGGTCTTACTGCGCATCGTGAAAAATCACTCCCAAGGTATGCCGGGTACCACTGTGCAGAACACTGACCCCATGGCGCAAGGTCACCCGATGAAACCCCCTCACACTCGGCATGGGTCGCTGATTGACCGCGAAAATTACCGCGTCACCCTGGTTAAGAGGGACGACCTGGGCCCGGGATTGCATTCTTGGCCGCTGCTCCGTCAGCACCAACTCCCCGCCACGAAAGTCCTCTCCCGGCTGCGACAACAGGATGGCTACTTGTAGGGGAAACACATGTTCCCCGTACAGATCCTGATGCAGGCAGTTGTAGTCGCCTGGGCCGTATTGCAGCAATAACGGGGTAGGGCGTTGCTGCCCGGCAGCGTGGCAGCGGGCAATGAAGTCGGCATGGTGCACCGGATAGGTGATCGGCAGGTTCATCTGTTCGTTCCAGCGATTGGCCTGGGGCGCCAGGAACCCATACAGCTGTTCACGCAGCGCGCAGATCGGCGCTGGCAGCGGGTAGCGGAAATATTTGTATTCGCCCCGGCCAAAGCCGTGCCTGGCCATCATCACATGGGAGCGAAACAGTTCGGGTCGGGGGTAATGGCCGCTCAGTTCAGCGCATTCCTGCTGATCCAGCAGGGCCGGAATCAGTGCGTTACCCTGTTCATCGAGGGCTTGCTCGATGGCGGCCCAGTCCAGCTTGGCCAGGCGTTCATGCAGTGGAGTGGAAGGCATCGACAAGTTCCTGTGGCAGCGCATTAGGGCTGCCAGTCTAGAAAGTCGTCGGCGTCAGAACACTCCGATGCTTGCGCTCGAATTACAGCGCCTTGCTCACATTGATGTCGGTAATCTCATCGCTGGCATCGTGGATTTTCGCCAGGGCTTCCTTGGCTTCCTCCACGCTGCCTGCTTGCAGTTGGGCGAACTCGAAGCGGCGCTCACCGTTGAGTTTGTACTTGATCACATATTTGGTGGTAGTCACGGGCATTCCTGTCAGCTCAGTTTCGAATTGGTGCGGCGCACAATGCGGATCTTGTGGGACAAGGTCGGCTTTTTGGTCACGCTGATGGCGCGGCGGGTCACGACGTCCAGGGTGATGTTCCAGAACCCGGTGCTGGGCGCAGTGATTTTTGCCGGGAACTTGTCGAACGCGCCGCCGTGGTAAGTATGGCGGCCGCCGTTCTTGAAGCTGCGAAAGTTGGCATCGCTCATCAGGCGGATGTTGCAGGTTTGCGAGCATTCAATGACGACAATATCTCCTTCATTGAGGTGCTCACGCTGGTGGATGAATTTCATAAGGTGTCTCCAGAAGGGCTTTTTCTGAAAAATCAGAACGATACGTAGGTTAAGATGGAGTTTATCAGCCCCAGCACGTTTATTATCGGACCGTCGTCGACGACTTCGACAATTTAAAACAGTTATTTACCGAGTTATCAGGGATAAATCCTACGTGGGCGGGAGAAAAATACCTTCTTCGCTGTCGTAGGGTCTTTATCGGAGGTTTTTATATGAAGTGGAGTGTGTTGGTTCTGGCCCTGGCCCTGGCGTTGGGTGGATGTGCTTCGGTGGCGGATATCAAGCAGACCCCACCAACGCTGGCAGTGATCTCCGGGAAAAAACCACAGGAATACGCGGCGTGCGTTGTCCAGAAATTGTCTAAAACCCGCAGGCCTTCGCAGATCGAGCCTCACAAGGATGGTGTTCAAGTTATCGTACCGCAGAAGTTTTCTGCCGACCCGTCGGCCATTTTTGAAATTGAAGAGCGCTCCAGCGGGAGCAGTATCAAGCTCTACGAGAGCATGTCCAATGTGCCTATTCGTCCAGGTGACGTGAAGGCTGCGGGGGAAGCGTGCATTTCCGGCTGAGTCTGTAGCCGCCCACCTCGAATCCGATCAAGAAGCCCGTCCCTGCTGCCGCAGCGTCGGGCTTTTTTGTGCGCGATGTTCAGTACGCCGTCCTTTACTCGCGGATGAGTGTTGTCGCGATCGGGCCATTGCCCTACCATTTGTAGGCTTATGCCTAATTCGCCTAAGCATATAACTATAAAAATGGAGTCGTGATGATGTCTCTGGAACGAGTTCTGATGGGTAGCGCGTTGTTGCTGATGTTGGGCAATGCCCACGCGCTGGAGGGGAAAAACGTTTATATGCAGGGCGGCTCGCAGCCGGGAGCTGCGCCGTGCGTGGCCTGCCACGGGGCTGATGGCCTGGGGCTGGCAGCCGCGGGTTTTCCGCGTTTGGCCGGTTTATCGGCGGGGTATTTGCGTAAGCAACTGCACGATTTTAAAAGTGGCGCCCGGAACAGCCCGGTGATGCAGCCACTGGCCAACGCCCTCACGGAAGAGGAAGTCAGCGCTGTAACCCGGCAGCTGGCGGCAATGCCTGCGCCCGCACCTGTGCCGGTGCACCGCAGCGAGATGCCTACTGACGCTGCGCAAAAGATTGCCCTGCAAGGTGCGTGGGAGCGCCAGATTCCGGCCTGTGTCAGCTGTCATGGCCCGGCCGGCGTGGGCGTCGGCGACGGGTTTCCACCCCTGGCCGGACAATCTGCGGCCTACCTCGCGGCGCAGTTGAACGCCTGGCGCAGCGGCACGCGCCATAACGATCCGAATGATCTGATGGGCCATATCGCCAAATCCCTCAGCGCTGAAGAAGTGCAGGCCGTGGCCACCTATTTTGCCTCGTTGAGCGGCCAGGAGGCCAAGCCATGAAGCGCTTCTTGTTTGCTCCGCTGCTGGGAAGCCTGATCGGCGTACCCGTCCATGCCGCCCCTATTGCCATGGAAGACCAGTCACAGTTGCAGCCAGCCGGCGCTCATGGGGCTGCCGTGCAGTTCCAGCCGCCCAAAGAAAGCGAGCTGCCGGACAACGCCTACGGCAAGCTGGTGAAACAGGGCTACGCGCTGTTTGTCGACACCAAGCGCCTGGCGCCGCAATTTGTCGGTAATGGCCTCAATTGCAGCAATTGCCACCTGGACCAGGGTCGCCTGGCCAATTCGGCGCCGCTGTGGGGTGCCTACCCGATGTACCCGGCGTATCGAAAAAAGAACGACAAGGTCAACACCTTCGCCGAGCGTTTGCAGGGCTGTTTCCAGTTCAGCATGAATGGCGGCACGCCACCGGCTGCAGACAGCCCGGAGATTACCGCGCTGTCGGTGTATGCCTACTGGCTGGCGAGCAAGGCTCCCTTGGGCGTCGAACTGCCGGGCCGTGGCTACCCGGACGTGCCGGCACCCGCCAAGGGTTACGACCTGGCCCAGGGCGCAGAGGTCTACAAGGGCCAGTGCGCGGTGTGCCATGGCGCCGAAGGCCAGGGCCAGAAAGTGGGCGACAACTACGTGATGCCGCCGCTCTGGGGTAAAGACTCCTACAACTGGGGCGCCGGGATGCATCGAATCAATACGGCAGCGTCCTTCATCAAGCACAACATGCCCCTGGGCCAGGGCGGCAGCCTGACCGACCAGCAAGCCTGGGACGTGGCGGCCTACGTCAACCGTCACGAGCGTCCTCAGGACCCGCGCCTCGTGGACGGCTCCGTGGAGAAAACCCGGGTGAAGTTCCACGCCAATGACGGCGTCAATCTTTACGGGCAGACGGTCGATGGCGTACTGATCGGGCAAGGCATCCGTTAAACTGTCGATAACCCATAAAAAATGCCGCTGAATCAGCGGCATTGTCTTTTCGGAAACTCAGTCATGAAACGTGAGCAAGTCAGGGAACAGCATGCAGGGGGGCATATTTCTGCGACCCATGTGATTCAAAATCCCGCGGATACGGGCGAGTGGATCGTGTTCTTCAAGAAGAGCGGCGGTCGCAGTTACTTCCTGGTGGATGACCAGGATGAAGTCGAATCCTTCTCCCGCCTGGACGACTTGATCGAGACCATTCGCGGCCTGGGCATCAAGTTCGCCGAAATTCACATGTAATTATTTGCAGACCACCGTCACGCTGCGGGTCTTGTAGTTGCCGACATCCTTGCCCAGGGTCTTGTCGCTTTCTTTCAGGGCCGGTGTGCCTTCGGTGCCGACAATCCGGTAGCCGGTGCCCGCGCAGGACGCATCAGCCTTTTCATAACAGCTGGCCCAGGAGTTGGCTTCGCCGGAGCAGTCGATGGCCAGTCCTTGTTCGCCGTTCTTCAGGACCGTGTCGGAAGTGGTGGTGCAGCCACCTGTAAGCGCCAGTACCGCAATCAGTGCCAGGATCTTGTTCATGTAGGAGTCGTCATCAGGGTGTTGGAGGGGAGCGCTGACACTGTCGTGGGGCGTTACAGGCGAGATTATAGCGAACCGCCATCAACGTACAGACAAACACAAAAAAGCCCCGTCAAACGAGGCTTGATTGGCGTTACCGCGTTGTTACTTGGTTTTCGGACGCTTGCTCGACGCGTGGCCGGCTTCATCCACAAACACTTCGGCCACGGCACAGGCTTGAGCTTCGGTCGCGAATGCGCCGGCAACGCTGTCGCCATGGAAGTTGATCAAGTGCCAGCCGTCCGCTCGCTTGGTGATCAGGTAGCCGTTCACGCCTTTTGGTTCTGACATCTATCAATCTCGTTGTCTGGTTCAAGGGCGTAATGATAGCGCCAAACGGCGTGGGGCGGCGCAAGTTGTTGCAGGTCAGTGCCGATCGCCATAAAGCATGCTAAAAAGGTTGGAGCCCTTTGAATGACGGGCACAAGCCGACGATTTCTAACAGCGGCGAAGGTACTTGATTGAATGCCGGCGGAACTTACGCCGACATTTTTTCTCTATGTTGACATCGCAACGCCAGCAGGACCCATTGTAAGGTGACTGCGGCCTGATTAGACTGCGCCGAATTTCGTACGCACAGCCCTTTGTAAGGACTCATATGATCAAGAAATGCTTGTTCCCAGCAGCCGGTTACGGCACTCGCTTCCTGCCAGCGACCAAGGCCATGCCCAAAGAAATGCTGCCGGTGGTGAACAAGCCACTGATCCAGTATGGCGTGGAAGAAGCACTGGATGCCGGCCTGAACGAAATCTCGATCGTGACCGGCCGTGGCAAACGCGCCCTGGAAGACCACTTCGACATCAGCTACGAGCTGGAAAACCAGATCAAGGGCACCGACAAGGAAAAATACCTGGTCGGCATCCGTAAGCTGCTCGACGAGTGCTCGTTCTCCTACACCCGCCAGACCCAAATGAAAGGCCTGGGTCACGCGATCCTGACCGGTCGTCCGCTGATCGGTGACGAACCGTTCGCCGTGGTACTGGCCGATGACCTGTGTGTAAACCTGGAAGGCGACGGCGTCCTGACCCAGATGGTCAAGCTGTACCAGAAGTACCGTTGCACCATCGTCGCGGTTCAAGAGGTCGATCCTCAGGAAACCAACAAGTACGGCGTGATTGCCGGCGACGATATCGGTGATGGCCTGATCCGCGTACGCGACATGGTTGAAAAGCCAGCGCCGGAAGATGCTCCGTCGAACCTGGCGATCATCGGCCGCTACATCCTGACCCCTGACATCTTCAAGCTGATCGAAGAAACCGAGCCAGGCAAGGGTGGCGAGATCCAGATCACCGACGCCCTGCTGAAGCAGGCAAAAGACGGTTGCGTGATTGCCTACAAGTTCAAGGGTCGTCGTTTTGACTGCGGTGGCGCTGAAGGCTACATCGAAGCGACCAACTTCTGCTACGAGCACTTCTACAAGACTGGCAAGGCTTACTGATTCATCGTTGCCAGCCCGTTGAAAAAGCCTGCGAGTCGAAAGACCGCAGGTTTTTTTATGCCTTGCCCAAATAGCGGCTGGGGGCTTCGCCCAGTACCCGCTTGAACATTGCACCAAACACATTGCCGTTGGCATAGCCCATGTCCCGTGCAATAGCCCCCAATGGTCGGCCCTGGGCTAACTGGCAAACGGCTTCGGCAATCCGTAGCTGCTGGCGCCATTGGTTGAAGCTCAGCCCGGTTTCATCCCGAAACCGCCGGCGCAGGGTGCGCACGCTGGCGCCGATGGATTCACTCCAGTCTTCCAGGGTGGCCGGGTTCGCCGGGTCTTCCAGAAGCATTTCACACACACTGAGCAGGCGTTTGTCCCGGGGCAATGGCAGGCTGCAGCCTTCGGTTTGAGTCGCGGATATCAACTGGTGCAGCAGCAATGGCGTGAGCAGGGCAGTGTGGGCGTCGGGTGCGAGCATGCCCAGAATCAGCTCCCGCAGCAGTGGCTCTACCCTGATCAATCGGCAGGATTGCCACGCCGTGGGTAATTGATCGCTTTCCACGTACAGTGCGCGCATCGCAACCTCACCGACCATGTGCAATTCATGGTCGACACCCGGCGCAATCCAAAAGCCGTATGCCGGCGGGACGGTCCAGGCGCCCATGCGGGTCAGCACCCGGATCACGCCTTGGGTGGCGTGCACCAGTTGGCCATATTCATGGCTGTGCCAAATCTCCCGTGCGCCATCGACATAGTCATGGGCCCGAACCCGCAATTCCTCGCTGGTGCTGCGAGCGGGCGCCCCAAAGCGTTTACGCCAGATGTTGTCCAATCAAGAATGATTCCTGAGATGTAGGTTGGAACGGTCATTAATTGACCCGTGCGCGTAGAAGAATGACCGGATCTTTAACGCGATTCAATATTAAATAAGAACGATTAACAAAAAGACTTTTCAAGGAATCGTCATGTCCGGTGCGTTGTCTTCTCCTCCGTTTTACCTTTCCAGGCTGGCGCTGGTGGTGTTGGCGCTTGCTCCTGTTGTGTGGGCCGATGACGCGCCCATCGTGTTGAAGGACACCGCGGTGACAGCCGCCGAGGCCGAGCCGGCAGACGGCGTGGTGCCAGGCTATGTGGCGCGCAACACCACCGTGGGCACCAAAACCGGCGCGCCGATCGTGGAAACGCCGCAATCGATCTCGGTGGTCAGCCGCCAGCAGATGGATGACCAGGCGGCGCAAACCGTCGACCAGGCATTGCGCTACACACCAGGGGTTTACTCCCAGGATAACGACCTGCGGTTTGACCAGTTGAGCATTCGCGGCTTCGATGCCGACTCCTACCTCGACGGGCTCAAGCTCAATCGCACGACCTGGTTCGCTACGCCTCGGGTCGACCCTTGGTTTCTGGAGCGCATCGACGTGTTGCGCGGGCCAGCTTCCGTGCTGTACGGCCAGAGCGGGCCGGGCGGCCTGGTGGACATGCAGAGCAAGCGGCCGACGGATGAGCCACTGCACGTGTTGCAAATGAGCGTGGGCAATGACAACCGCTATCAGGCCGGCTTCGATTTTGGCGGGCGCCTGGACGAGCAGGGCGATGTGACCTATCGGCTGACCGGGCTGGGCCGCATGGCCGATACCCAGACCGATCACATCAAGGACCAGCGCATCGCCATCGCGCCGGCCATCACCTGGAACATCGACGACGACACCAGCCTGACCCTGCTGGCCAACTATCAATACGACCCGGAAGGTGGGCTGTTCAACCCGGTACCCGCGTATGGCACCGCGCTGCACAACCCGAATGGGCGCTTGCGCCCCGATGATTACCTGGGCGACCCGGACCGCGATCGCTTCAAGCGCAATCAGTTTTCCCTGGGCTACGCGTTCAGCCACCGGTTCAACGACACCTGGAGCTTTCGCCAGCACCTGCGCTATATGCATGATGACGTCGACTACTACCAGACTTCCCTCACCGGGCCGCTGGACGCCAACCTTGCCACCGCGCCGCTGTGGGCCAACGTCAATCATGAGCACCTTGGCCAGTTCGCCCTTGATAACCAGTTGCAGTCCGACTTCAGCACCGGCCCGGTCAAGCACACTGTGCTGATGGGGGCGGACTTCCAGCGGCTGTTGCAGACCATCAACCGGGGCGGTCAGTATTTCCCGAGTGCGATCAATATCTACAACCCCGACTTCAGCGCCTTGCCGAGGGTGCCGGTGTCCATCAACCAATACACCACCCAGAGCCAGTTTGGCGTGTACCTGCAGGACCAGCTCAGCTTCGACCATTGGCGCTGGCTGATCGGTGTGCGGCAAGACTGGGCGCGTACCTACGACAATCAGGACAGCGCGTTGACCGGCGCCAACCTGAGCAACACGCGCCAGCACGACGAGAAACTCACCTGGCGTTCGGGCCTGAGCTACGTGTTTGATAACGGCGTTGCGCCGTATGTCAGCTACAGCGAATCGTTCCAGCCGCAACTGGGCACTGACCGGCTGGGCGCGACATTTGTGCCGACCACCGGCAAGCAGTACGAAGCCGGCGTTAAATACCAGCCTGTGGGCTCCCGCAGCCTGTACAGCGCGGCAGTGTTCGACCTGCGTCAGCAAAACGTCCTGACCACCGACGATGTCGACCCCAATTTTGCCACGCAGAAAGGCGAAATCCGCTCCCGCGGCATCGAGCTGGAAGCCCATGCCGAGGTCACCTCGAACCTCAGCCTGATCGGTTTTTACACCTGGATGGACCAGCGCATCCTCAAATCCAATGACGGCGACCAGGGCGAACACCCGACCGGCATCCCGGGCAAGAGTGCCTCGCTGTGGGCGGACTACACCTTCCACGACGGCCCGCTGCAGGGCGTCGGTTTCGCGGCGGGTGCGCGCTACTTCGGGCCGAGCTACGGCAGCGCCGACAACACGCTGGAGGTGTCATCGCGCACGCTGTTTGATGCCGCGGCGCACTATGACGTGCAGAACTGGCGCCTGGCCCTCAACGCCAGCAACCTGTTCAACAAGGAATACCTGGCCTACTGCAGCAACGGTTTCCTTTGCTACTGGGGCGCAACCCGTTCGTTGCAGGCCAGCGCGACGTATCGCTGGTAAGGCGCTGACCTCTGGCGCGGCAGCAGGTATGCTGTTGTCCTGCCGAGGAGAGTGAAATGGCCTACGATTTTGACCTTTATGTAATTGGTGCCGGTTCCGGCGGTGTGCGCGCTGCACGATTCGCTGCGGGTTTTGGCGCCAAAGTGGCGGTGGCTGAAAGCCGCTACCTGGGCGGTACCTGCGTGAATGTGGGCTGCGTGCCGAAGAAACTGTTGGTATACGGCGCGCATTTCGCCGAAGACTTCGAGCAGGCCAGCGGTTTTGGCTGGTCCCTGGGTGAAGCGAATTTCGATTGGGCGACCCTGATCGCCAACAAGGATCGTGAAATCAACCGCCTCAATGGCATCTACCGCAACCTGCTGGTCAACAGCGGCGTAACCCTGCACGAAGGGCATGCGCGGCTGGTGGACCCGCACCAGGTAGAAATCAACGGCGAGCGTTTTACCGCCAAACACATTCTGGTAGCCACCGGTGGCTGGCCGCAGATCCCGGACATCCCGGGGCGCGAGCACGCCATTGGCTCCAATGAGGCGTTTTTCCTCAAGGAGCTGCCCAAGCGTGTGCTGGTAGTCGGCGGTGGCTATATCGCCGTCGAGTTCGCCGGGATTTTCCATGGCCTGGGCGCACAGACTTCGCTGCTGTATCGCGGCGACCTGTTCCTGCGCGGTTTTGACGGCTCGGTGCGCACGCACTTGAAGGAAGAGCTGACCAAGCGCGGCCTGGACCTGCAGTTCAACGCCGACATCGAGCGTATCGACAAACAGGCCGATGGCAGCCTCAAGGCCACCTTGAAAGATGGCCGCGTGCTGGAAGCCGATTGCGTGTTCTACGCCACTGGCCGACGTCCGATGCTCGATAACCTGGGGCTGGAAAACACTGGCGTCAAGTTGGACAAGCGCGGCTTTGTCGAAGTGGATGAGCTGTACCAGACCGCCGAACCGTCGATCCTGGCGATTGGTGATGTGATCGGCCGCGTGCAACTGACGCCAGTGGCCCTGGCTGAAGGCATGGCCGTGGCACGTCGCTTGTTCAAGCCTGAGCAATATCGTCCGGTGGACTACGCGATGATCCCGACGGCGGTGTTCAGCCTGCCGAATATCGGCACCGTGGGCCTCAGCGAAGAGCAGGCCCGTGAAGACGGGCACAAGGTGCAGGTGTTCGAAAGCCGCTTCCGGCCGATGAAACTGACCCTGACCGACTGCCAGGAAAAGACCTTGATGAAGCTGGTGGTCGACGCCGAGACCGACCAGGTCCTGGGTTGCCACATGGTCGGCCCCGACGCTGGCGAGATCGTGCAGGGCCTGGCGATCGCGCTCAAGGCGGGCGCGACCAAGCAGCATTTTGATGAAACCATCGGCGTGCACCCAACGGCGGCGGAAGAGTTCGTCACCATGCGCACGCCAGTGGCGCAGTAATCAGCCCTCGGTAGTTGCTTCCGGCACCGTCGCAACGACGGCTGCCAGGCGCAGCGCATCAATACTGGCCTGGGCCTTGACCAGGTCCAGTTCCAGGGTTTTGTTGGCCTTCTGATGCTCGGCCAGCGCTTCCTGGCGCGCCTGATTCTCCAGTTGGGCAACCCGCAAGCGCTCCTGCAACAGGGTACGCTCGCTGTCGATCACACTCACTTGCTCGCTCAATTGACGCTGCTGTTCACGGTCCTGGCGAGCCTGTTCCTGCAGTGCGCTCAATTCCTTCACGGTCACCCGATACTCGATCAGCAGGCGCTCGTTATCGCGGTGCAACTGAGTGATTTCATCCTGGCGCACCATCGCGCTCTGCTGGGCCTGGCGCAGCTCTGCCTGGACCTGCTGCAACTGGCCTTCATGGCGACGCTGTTCCTGCTCACGCTGGTCCTTGATCGCATTGCGGTAATGCTCCAGGGCGTCCCGGGCATGCAGGTGCTTCTCTTCCAGTGAGCGAATCTGCTCGTCCTTGTCGTTGATCCGCAACTCGTAATCGCTGCACGCCTGGCTCAGCCCGGCGTTGCGGGTTTGCTCGGTTTGCAGGCTGGAGCGAGTGCTTTGCAAGGCCGCGCTTTCATCGGCCAGGGCGGCGGACTGGATATCGAACTGCTGCTTGAGCTGGGAGTGGGCCGCTTCCAGCTCCTCAACCTGGGCGAGCAGGGCGGTTTTCTGTTGCTGGAACTGCGCCAGGGCCAGGTCGATAGGCTCCTGGGCCTTCTCCTTCAGGCGCTGGGCCAGTCGCGCCACCAGTTCACCCAGTTCGTCGTCGATGGGCGCTTCGGTGATGGTCTGGCGGGTTTCGCTTTCGTCCAGCTCCTTCAGATAGCGATGAATCGTGGTTTTCGAGCCGGTATTGCCCATCTCGATGCGTACTGCATCGATGCTCGGGTTTTCGCCACGGGCAAGGATCGCCAGGCGTGCCGTTTGAACTACTGCTTTATTGATGCCGCCGCGAGCCATGGAGTCTCCGTCGATTTGGTACTGTGGTACGTAGTATGTATATACGTACTATATCACGATTGTTTTAAAGCCGAAATTGATGATTTATCAGATGGGATATTGGCGTATTATCCCGTGTGATACAGGTTTGGAAATGGACAACAGCCAATGGCAGTACGGGCATGAGTGAGCTGGACCGTTATCTGAATGCGGCCACCCGCGATAACACCCGCCGCAGCTATCGAGCGGCAATCGAGCATTTCGAGGTGAATTGGGGTGGATTCCTGCCGGCGACCAGCGACAGCGTGGCGCGCTATCTGGTGGCGCATGCGGGCGTGCTGTCGGTCAACACGTTGAAGCTGCGTTTATCGGCGCTGGCCCAGTGGCACACCAGCCAGGGGTTTCCTGATCCGACCAAGGCGCCAGTGGTGCGCAAAGTCCTGAAAGGCATTCGCGCCCTGCACCCGGCTCAGGAAAAACAGGCGGAGCCATTACAGCTGCAGCACCTGGAGCAGGTCATCCAGTTCCTCGAACAGGAAGGCCACGACGCCCGAGGCGCAGAAGACCATCCCCGATGGCTGCGGGCCAAGCGTGACGCAGCGTTGATCCTGCTGGGTTTCTGGCGTGGCTTTCGCAGTGATGAGTTATGCCGGCTGAATATCGAGCACGTGCAGGCGGTGCCCGGTTCGGGCATCACCCTGTATCTACCGCGCAGCAAAAGCGATCGGGAAAATATCGGCCGCACGTACCAGACGCCGGCGCTGTTGCGGCTGTGCCCGGTGCAAGCCTATAGCGAATGGCTCAGCGCTTCAGCGCTGGTGCGCGGCCCGGTGTTTCGCGGCATTGATCGCTGGGGCAACCTGGGCGAGGAGGGCTTGCACGCCAACAGCGTGATCCCGCTGTTGCGCCAGGCGCTGGAGCGCGCCGGGATTGCGGCCGATCAGTACACCAGCCACTCCCTGCGCCGGGGCTTCGCTACCTGGGCTCATCGCAGTGGCTGGGACTTGAAGTCGTTGATGACTTACGTCGGCTGGAAAGACATGAAATCGGCCATGCGCTATGTTGAAGCGACGCCCTTTCTCGGCATGACCCGGGCATCCCTCGAGTGATTCAAGGTTTCTTCTATTAATACAGTCTCTTGATAGTGAAAACCAATCGTCAGCATCAGGTTTGCCAATGAGCCATCGGCCGGGAGAGTGGGTAGGATTCACCTCATCAACTTACTAAGCCCTTCTACAAACCTGACGGAGAGTCAACGATGCCTATCATCAACAGCCAAGTAAAACCGTTCAAAGCTACCGCCTACAAAAACGGCAACTTCGTAGACGTGACTGATGCTGACCTGAAAGGCAAATGGTCTGTCGTCTTCTTCTACCCAGCCGACTTCACCTTCGTCTGCCCAACCGAACTGGAAGACCTGGCTGACAACTACGCCGAATTCCAGAAACTGGGCGTCGAAATCTACAGCGTTTCCACCGACACCCACTTTGCCCACGCTGCCTGGCACAACACCTCGCCAGCCATTGGCAAAATCCAGTACACCATGATCGGCGACCCGACCCTGACCATCTCCCGCAACTTCGACGTGCTGATCGAAGAAGCTGGCCTGGCAGACCGTGGCACCTTCGTGATCAACCCTGAAGGCCAGATCAAAATCGTTGAACTGAACGATGGCGGCGTTGGCCGTGACGCTTCCGAGCTGCTGCGCAAAATCAAGGCGGCCCAGTACGTTGCTGCTCACCCGGGCGAAGTCTGCCCAGCCAAGTGGAAAGAAGGCGAGGCCACCCTGGCTCCGTCCCTGGACCTGGTCGGCAAGATCTAAGTCTGTGAAATGCCAAGGGCGGGTTACCGCACCTAAGTAAGCTGCATCCGCCCTAGAAACGCCCGGGCGAGATTCGCTCGGGCGTTTTTTTGTCTGCAATAAACCGAATTAATAGGAAATCGCCCGTATGTTGGACGCCAATCTTAAAGCTCAGTTGAAGTCATACCTGGAACGGGTCACCCAGCCGATCGAGATCGTCGCCTCCCTCGATGACGGTGCGAAATCCCAGGAAATGCTTGCCCTCTTGCAGGATGTAGCCAGCCTTTCGACGCTGATTACCCTGAAAAGCGATGGCAATGATGCGCGCAAGCCATCGTTCTCCATCAACCGCCCGGGTGCCGATATCAGCCTGCGTTTTGCCGGCATCCCAATGGGCCATGAATTCACTTCGCTGGTGTTGGCGCTGCTGCAAGTCGGCGGCCACCCCTCGAAGGCCAGTGTCGAAGTGATTGAACAGATTCGCGCCCTTAAAGGCGAGTTCAGCTTCGAGACTTACTTCTCGCTGTCGTGCCAGAACTGCCCGGACGTGGTCCAGGCGCTGAACCTGATGGCAGTATTGAACCCGAACATCCGCCACGTCGCCATCGACGGTGCGCTGTTCCAGGCTGAAGTCGATGATCGTCAGATCATGGCCGTGCCCAGCGTTTACTTGAATGGTGTGAACTTCGGCCAGGGCCGCATGGGCCTGGAAGAAATCCTCGCCAAGCTCGACACCAGCGGTATCGAAAAAGCCGCCGAGAAAATCAGCGCCAAAGATGCGTTCGACGTACTTGTCGTCGGCGGTGGCCCAGCGGGTTCGGCAGCGGCTATCTACGCTGCACGTAAAGGCATCCGTACCGGTGTTGCAGCCGAGCGCTTCGGCGGGCAGGTGCTGGACACCATGTCGATCGAGAACTTTATCTCGGTGCAGGAAACCGAAGGGCCGAAACTCGCCAGCGCCCTGGAGGCCCACGTGCGTCAGTACGACGTGGACATCATGAACCTGCAGCGTGCTACTGCGCTGATCCCGGCGAAAAACAACGGTGAACTGCACGAAATCCGTTTCGAAAGCGGTGCGACCCTCAAGTCCAAGACCGTGATCCTGGCCACCGGTGCCCGCTGGCGTGAAATGGGTGTACCGGGCGAGCAGGAATACAAGGCCAAGGGCGTGTGCTTCTGCCCGCACTGCGACGGCCCGCTGTTCAAGGGCAAGCGCGTGGCGGTGATCGGCGGCGGTAACTCCGGCGTTGAAGCAGCCATCGACCTGGCCGGTATCGTCAGCCACGTGACCTTGCTTGAGTTTGACAGCAAGTTGCGCGCCGACGCCGTGTTGCAGCGCAAGCTGTACAGCCTGCCGAACGTTGACGTGATTACCAGCGCGCTGACCAGTGAGGTCAAGGGGGATGGCCAGAAAGTTACCGGCCTGGCCTACAAGGATCGCGACAGTGGCGAATTCAAGACTATCGACCTGGAAGGCATCTTTGTACAGATCGGTTTGCTGCCCAACACCGACTGGCTCAAAGGCACTGTGGAGTTGACTCCACGTGGCGAGATCATCGTCGATGCACGTGGTGAGACTTCGCTGCCAGGCGTTTTTGCCGCCGGCGACGTAACGACTGTGCCGTACAAGCAGATCGTGATTGCAGTAGGCGAGGGCGCCAAGGCTTCCCTGAGTGCTTTCGATCACCTGATCCGCACTTCCGCCCCGGCATAAATTCCGGCCCGGAAATGAAAAACCCCATGAGTGATCATGGGGTTTTTTATTGCCGGCGGAACCTTACAGCGGCGTTGGCTGAATGATTTCAACCCAGTACGCATCCGGGTCTTTCACGAAGGCCAGGCTTTTCATGCGGCCGTCACTCAGGCGCTTCTGGAAGTCGCAGCCCAGTTTTTCAAAGCGCGCGCAGGCAGCAACGATGTCCGGCACCGAGATGCAGATATGGCCAAAGCCACGCGGGTCGGTGTTGCCGTTGTGGTAGGCAAAGTCCGCGTCGTTTTCGGTGCCGTGGTTGTGGGTCAGTTCGAGGATGCCCGGGATCGACTTCATCCACTGGGTGCGGGCGGCAGCGTCGGCCGGGATCTGGGCCTTGTCGACCAGGGCCAGGAAGTACAGGCTGAATTCGGCTTCCGGGAAGTCACGTTTTTCAACCAGGGAAAAACCCAGTACGCGGGTGTAGAAATCCAGCGACTTGGTGATGTCCTTGACCCGCAGCATGGTGTGGTTGAATACGAAGTTCGTGGTGGCGGCGTCAGGCTGGGCGGTGACGCCCGGGAAAGTGTTCAGTTCGTGCAGGCTCATGGGCCCTCCAGAGAAAAATGGGGCAAACGTGGCTCCGGTTGGAGCATCCCTTGGCTTGCGGCTGGCATCCGTGCAGCCGGTCCATGATACGCAGCCCTGCCGGTTGCGCCAAATGAAAAAGGTCACGCAACCCTTGCGGCCAGCGGGTGCAGGGGCCCAAACTTTGTCGCTTGAACCTTGAGTGTTTTTCGTAATGACCGGATTTCGCGCACCGTTGTTGAGTACCCTGGGCCTGTTGCTGGGCAGCACCGCTGCATGGGCGGCTGACCCGGAAATTCATTGGCCCAGCGGCTGGCAGGTAGAGGAAGTGGCGCCCGACGACCAGGCCCCGGCACAACCGTCGGCGGTGTCCCGCCAGCGGGCCATAAAGAATGATGAGAATGGCGCGACCTTGATGGTCATGGAGTTGACGGGCACGCCAATCGAAGCGGGGCATACGGTCAACCTGCAAGGTGTGCTGCTGGAAATGCGCAAATCCATCCAGAAGGACTTTGCCCAGGGTGGTTATCAAAGTGTGTGCACCAAGATGCACCCCACAACATTGAGCCGGCTTGAGGCATTGGAAACTACCTGTGTAATCACCGAGAACGGTCGGCATGTGCTGTCGCAAACGTTGGTGGGGGCTGTCGATACCGATAAGGCCTATGTTTTTTCATACGCAGGCCAGGCCGACGCTTACGAATCAAGCAAGGATGAAGTCAGTTCGGTGCGTGACAGCCTTAAACTTTGAGCGTTGTAGGCATCGCGACAAATAAGTCGATTTGAACAAAGTGAAATGTTTTTTAAAGTTCGTTTTTGAAAGTGCCAGCGTCCTGATTTGTTTCACTATCGATGCCTGTAAACAAAAAAGCCCTGCATGTGCAGGGCTTTTCTTAGTGCGTTTGTACTAGCCGCAAAGCATTAGCCGCGAAGCCAGGAGTCTACTGTGGCTGCGCCGTACTGTTCTTTCCACGCCTTCAGGCCGCGATGGTTGCCGCCCTTGGTTTCGATCAGTTCACCCGTGTGCGGGTTGTGGTAAACCTTGACGACGCGGGCACGGCGCTGTTTGGGTGCGGCAGCGACGGAAGCGCCGGACTTGCCCGGGTTAGGATCCAGGATGGAGATGATGTCGCGCAGGCTTTTGCCGTAGGTCTTCATCAGCCCTTGCAGCTTTTCTTCGAATTCGATTTCTTTCTTCAAACCAGCATCGTTCTTCAGGGATTCCAGCTGGGCAAGCTGCTCTTGAAGGGCTTTTTCTGCTGCGCGAAATTCGGCGAGTCTGGACAAAATCTATACTCCAATAGTGTATTTGGCTGATATCTACTGCAAACAAAGCGATAAGCCAAGAGCCTTAAGGCGACTCAATGAAAGTGGCCTTCCTGCCAATTCAGCACAGGCAGGAAAAATTGTAGTAGTTAATCAGTCATGAGTAAATCATGTCTTTTGTATAAATAACAATATTTCCGTTGAAGTGGCTGGCTATTCAATGGCTGTTCAGGAATCTAATGAACTCGTCGCAAGGTACAGGCTTGCCAAACAGGTAGCCTTGCAAGAAATCAACGCCTTGGGCCGCCAGATAGTCGCATTGTTCTTGTGTTTCGACGCCTTCGGCAACGATGCCCAGGTCCAGCTTGGCAGACAGTTCAATAATGCTGTCGAGTATATGCCGCGAGAGTGCATCAACACCGATCATTGCCACGAAGCTTTGATCTATCTTCAAGTAATCGACATTGAAGTTGCGCAAATAACCGAGGCTGGAGTGGCCGGTGCCAAAGTCGTCGATCGCGATCATTACCCCCATTTCATGCAGCGCCTGGAACAGCTGGCGGGTGATATCCGTGGGTTCGATCAACTCGCGCTCGGTCAACTCCAGGACCAGGATCACCTTGCCCGGCGGGAAGGCAGCGAGGAAGTCCCGGCAGTCTTCCACCAGCTCCAGGTCGTGACAATGGCGAGCGGTAATGTTGATGCCCACGTGAAAATTGTCGGCAAACTGCGCGGTGTGGGGCGCCAACTGTGCGGCGGTCTGGCGCATCAGGGCGCGGGTCATCGGTACGATCAGGCCCGAATGTTCGGCCAGGGGAATGAACAGGTCCGGGCGCACCAGGCCTTCCCTGGGATGATTCCAGCGCATCAGCACTTCACAGCCGGCCCACTGCCGGATGTTGTCGCCACGCACCACTGGCTGGTAATAGGGCACAAATTCATTGGCGCCCAGGGCCCGTTGCAGTTCCAGGGTCGGTGCCGATGAGCGCTTTTGCAGCCAGTGGGCGAGGATGCCTGCCAGCACGCCGAAAAACACCACCAGAACGAACAGTGCAGGATACCGCGCCTGCATGTAGCGCCAGGTTTCACCCTCCGGCATCCCGGCTTCCACGCTGTAGGTATACCGTGTGGAGTCGAGATGATGATGCGCGACGGAAAATGTCGGCAGCGTTGTGCTGTGCACCTTGCCATCCGCCGCCAGCCAGTTAGGCCCCACCTGCAACACCAGGTCGGTATATCGGCTGATCAGGCGCAAGGCGTTTGTCAGGTGGTAGCCATCGATGGAGGCAAAGGCCCCCCGGTCTCCCTCGGTGAGGCGATAAACAAGCAATGCGGTGTCGGGTGTCACCGGGTTGCCTTTCATCAGCCAGAGACGACCGCCGACGTAGTCCTCAGGGTTGACCGGTGACTGGTAGTTGCCACCAAACAACGAGCTGCAATAGATGTTGCGCTGCCAGGATAAGGTGGTGGCGCGCACGAACGGCCGGCGGGTGACCTGTTCCCGCAGCTTCAGTTGAGTCGGGTTATCACATTCATGGCCGGCCAGTGGCAGCAGGTCCTGGGCGGCGAGGGCGGTGTTGTCGAGCATCAGGTCAAACTGGCGCACGGCCTCCTGGGCGGTTTGCGCGGTGCTGTGCTCGAGGGTGCGCCCGGCTTGCCAATACAGGATAAGCACACCCAGCAAAATGGGCAGCGCGCCACTGAGCAGGGTGATCAGATGGCGAGTGGAGGCCTTTCGGGGGCCTTTGACGGTCAGTGGCATTTGCGCAGCCTGTAGCGGGAGAGGGCAATAGGACGCTCAAATGCGGTCGGGACAACCTCGGTGGCCTTCCAACAAAGCGTATTGGTATTGGCCATGATAGATGGCGGCAGGCGTCTGTGCATGTTCAATAAAGCTTCAACCGTGTGGCCAGTTGAATAAATGCCAGGGTTGCCGGGGAGGACTGCCGACGGTCCAGTACCGCCAGCCCCACCTGGCGTTTGACGGCAGGCTTGAGCGGTTTGATCAGGTAATCCGCCTGCGTGGATTCAGGCAGCGACAACTCGGCGACAATGGTCACGCCGTCGCCCCGGCGCACGGTGTCCAGGGTGCTGAGCAGCTGTGAGCAGCGGTAACGCACATCCGGCTGCAACCCTGCACCGACGAACAGCCTTGAGACCAGTTCGGCCGAACCGGCCTGGGTCAGGATAAAAGGTTCACCACACAGCGCTTTCAGGCTGACACTTGGCTGCGGGCCCAAGTGATGCCCCAAGGGCAGCAGCGCGACCAGTTGGTCCTCAATCAACGGGAACGTATCGAAGCGCTCTTCAGGCAGCACCACAAACCCAACGTCGACGCGCCGCTCTTCCAGCCACTGCGTCACCTGGCGATCGGGGCCTTCGTCGACATGCACCTCGATGCCCGGATGCTGCTCGCGAAAATGCTGCAGGATCGCGGGCAACAAGCGAATCGATGAGGTCGGCCCGAACGAGCCGATGCGCAGCGTGCCGCGCTTCATCCCGCGGGCATCGGCGGCTTCCTGTTGCAGCGTGTTGGCCAACCCGAGCATGGCCCGGGCGCGCGACAGCAGTTGTTGGCCGATATCGCTGAGTTCGACCTGGGACTGATGACGTCGGATCAACTCCACACCCAGTTCCTGCTCCAGGGATTTGATCGCATGGGACACCGCCGATTGGCTGATGCCCAGGCGATTGGCGGCGCTGGTGAAACCTTGCAGTTCGGCCACCAGGGAAAAGATTTCCAGTTGGGTAAGGGTCATGAGTATTTACTCATTTTACGATGATCGGGGATTAGCCAAACAATAAGCCAATCCCGTGTCTTGTGAGTAGAAATCTGATGAACCCGAGCCCTGACCGTCTGACATATCTGAAGCTGGCGGCCGTGACCATGATCTGGGGCGGCACCTTCGTTGCCGGGCGCTATCTGGCGGCAGGCCTGGACCCACTGTTGGCGGCGACCGTGCGCTTTGCACTGGCCAGCCTGGCGCTGCTGGCCTTCCTGGGCGTCGCGCGTATTCGCCTGGTGCGTCCGACCACCGCGCAATGGATGCAATTGATGGTGCTGGGCTTTTTCGGGATCTTTTTCTACAACCTGTGTTTTTTCTACGGCCTGCATTACATCAATGCGTCCCGGGCGTCGTTGATCGTGGCGCTGAACCCGGCAGTGATTGGCCTGGCCTCGTGGCTGCTGTTCAAGGAACGCCTGGGCTGCTTCAAGCTGGTGGGGATCGCGCTGTGCCTGGGTGGCGCAGGGCTGGTGATCGTCAGTCGCAACCCGCAGTTGCTGCAGGGCACGGCAGATGCGTGGGTAGGCGACTTGCTGATTTTCGGCTGCGTGGTGGGGTGGGGCGTGTACTCGCTGTTTTCCCGGGGTCTCAACCAGCGCCTGGGGCCATTGCAAACCGTGACCTGGTCGATCCTGCTGGGCACGCTGATGCTGACGATCACCACGCTGGTGACGGGCCGACTAACGATGGCCGCATTGGGCCGGATTGATCTGCCCCAACTGATGAGTTTGCTGTACCTGGGCGTGCTGGGCTCGGCACTGGCCTACATCGGCTACTACGATGGCCTGCGCCGCATCGGCGCCACCCGTGCGGGTGTATTTATCGCCCTCAATCCGCTGACGGCAGTGATCTGCGGCGCATTGCTGCTTGGCGAGCAACTGACCGTGCCGATGCTGCTGGGTGGGGCGGTCATTCTGCTGGGCATCTATCTGTGCAACAAACCCCTTGCGCGGGCCAGGGCAATGGGGATTTGATAAGAGTACGGACAAATCTGTTTACGCTGTGTAGAATCGATTTACGCATACAAGAATAAGGACTTGCGCTAACGCAAGCCTCGCCCGTCAGAGACTGATGTAACCATGAAGCTACTCGGGTCCCCCCTCATCTTTGGTGACTTCCTCGCCCGCAGCGTGCGGGGTATCTCCTGTGCGCCACCCGCTGACCTCATCCTTGCTCGCAAATAAACATTTGTTAATTACAAGAATGATGATGAGGCACCGAAAATGGCAGACCTGTACGAAAACCCAATGGGCCTGATGGGCTTTGAGTTCATCGAATTCGCATCGCCAACCCCGGGCACCCTGGAGCCGATCTTCGAGATCATGGGCTTCACCAAGGTCGCGACCCACCGTTCCAAGAACGTACACCTGTACCGGCAGGGCGAGATCAACCTGATCCTCAACAACGAACCCAACAGCATCGCCTCCTACTTTGCGGCCGAGCACGGCCCGTCGGTGTGCGGCATGGCGTTTCGCGTCAAGGACTCGCAACAGGCCTACAACCGGGCCCTGGAACTGGGCGCCCAGCCTATCCATATCGAAACCGGCCCGATGGAGCTGAACCTGCCGGCGATCAAGGGCATTGGCGGCGCGCCGCTGTACCTGATCGACCGCTTTGGTGAAGGCAGCTCGATCTATGACATCGACTTCGTGTACCTCGAAGGTGTCGAGCGCAACCCGGTGGGCGCGGGCCTCAAGGTCATCGACCACTTGACCCACAACGTGTACCGCGGCCGCATGGCCTACTGGGCGAACTTCTACGAGAAGCTGTTCAATTTCCGTGAGGCGCGCTATTTCGACATCAAGGGCGAATACACCGGCCTGACCTCCAAGGCCATGAGCGCCCCGGACGGCATGATCCGCATCCCGCTGAACGAAGAATCGTCCAAGGGTGCCGGGCAGATCGAAGAGTTCCTGATGCAGTTCAACGGCGAGGGCATCCAGCACGTTGCCTTCCTCACCGATGACCTGGTCAAGACCTGGGATGCGTTGAAGAAGATCGGCATGCGCTTCATGACCGCGCCGCCAGACACCTATTATGAGATGCTCGAAGGCCGCCTGCCGAACCACGGCGAGCCGGTGGATCAACTGCAGGCACGGGGCATCCTGCTGGACGGCTCGTCAGTGGCGGGGGACAAGCGCCTGCTGCTGCAGATCTTCTCGGAAACCCTGATGGGCCCGGTGTTCTTCGAGTTCATCCAGCGTAAGGGTGACGACGGCTTTGGTGAAGGCAACTTCAAGGCGCTGTTCGAATCCATCGAGCGCGACCAAGTGCGTCGTGGTGTGTTGACCGCTGACTGATCGCCTGGGCGATACACAAAAAAGCCCGACCGGGATTGCACCTGGCCGGGCTTTTTGTTGCCAGGCAGAAACATCGGGACATAGGCGGTTGCCAGCGGCCAGGAACGGAATTCACTGCCAGCGTTACTCAGTGTCATATGCCCAGTTGAGGTTCATGTATGACAGTCATTGCGCACACCGGTAGTCCACCTCCAGGTTTGAATCAGGCAGCAGCCGTCAACGACGTACCCGCCATCAGTCCCTTGGCCCCAACTGTTCCCTCCCCATTAAGTCCTGCCACTGTCGCCCGCGTGACGTTTTCCTCGAACGTGGAATGGAGCAGTGCGCAGGGCGAGCTGACCGCCGCAGGCGTCGAACTGGCCAATGCCGTATTGGCCCCGGGTACCTCATCAACCGTCGGCGCGCAGGTCTGCACGTTCGCGGTGGACGGGATCCAGTCGAGCGACATTCTGGTGGTCAAACGCGTACCCGCCTCTGAAACCGGAACGAATATCCTGTTGTACATTCCTGACGTGGAGGGCAATTCGTTCTTCGAATTCAATAACCTTGAAGAAATGAACGCCTGGCTCAAAGAGGTCGCCATCGACCCTGACAAGTTGGATGTATTTGCCGGGCATTTTTCCCGCAATGCGCCTGCCGATCAGACAAAGCGGGTAAAAGACACGATGACGCGCTTCGCAGCAGGCGATATCAATGCCGTGGTCGGGCCTTTTGGCTACGAAAAGGGCGATATCTTCAATCGCCTGGACAAGCACACAAGCGTGCCGCCGGTACCGGTCAACGGGCTGACGGGGACCTACCTGAAAGTTGAGACCCGTGATGGCCGGGTGACTTTCGCAGGCACACGTCCGGACGGAGAAACCGTACTCTATCAGTACGATGCCTACGGTAACTTCCATGGAGGAGGTAACAAGGGCAACTTCTACTTTGTGAAAAACGGCCTGAACAATGACCAGCCGCTGTCGCCTGTCTCGCGAGAGCAATACTTGAAAACGGTCGTCAGTGTCAGCCTGGATAATGTAGGTGCCAACGATTTATGGGGGCTGTTCGACGAGTTCATCCGCCAACTGAAGAATCCGGGTTCAGGCATTGGGACGGCCTTGATCGCACTGGGCGTGCCTGAGGATGTGGCGCAGTCCATCGAAAAAATCGTCAAAAACCCCGTCACCGGCACCTTGCTTGAACTCAACCATGGCAACCGGCTCGGTAAGCTGTTTGGCGTTGAAAAGGCGCAAATGGACGCCGCACTGACGCAAATAGGCGACGAAATCCAAGGCAGGATTCCGTATTACGGGGCCATCCGAGGGGGGTTGTCGCAAACGGCTGTAATGCTCGAAATGGCAGCAAAAAAAAGCGCTGTCAGGCCTTCTGCTGACGCACCAAATGCTTGAAGCCTTCAAACACCAGCACCATCACCGCGAGCCAGATCGGAAGATACGTCAGCCATTCCCCCGCCTTGATGCTTTCGCCCAACAACAAGGCCACGCCGAGCAGCAGCACCGGTTCTACATAGCTGAGCAGCCCGAACAGGCTGAAGGCCAACAAGCGGCTGGCGACGACGTAGCACACCAGCGCCGACGCACTGATCAAGCCCAGCATCGGGATCAAGGCGTACAAGCCCTTGTGGGCGTCGAGCACGGCAAAACCCTGTTCGCCGCTTTGCACGAACCACAGTGCCACCGGCAACATCAGCGCCATATCGAGCCACAGCCCGCCGAGGTGGTCGGTCTTCAGGCGTTTGCGCAGTACGAAGTAAACCGGGTAGCCGATAATCACTACCAGGGTTGCCCAGGAGAATCCGCCCACCTGATACAACTCGTTCAGCACACCAGCACCGGCGAAGAACACCGCAATCTTTTGCAGGCGTGACAATTGTTCGCCATACACCAGCCGACCGGTCAGCACCATCGTCAATGGCAGCAGGAAATAGCCCAGCGATACATCCAGGCTGCGACCGTTGAGCGGCGCCCACATGAACAGCCACAACTGCACCCCCAGCAGCGCCGAAGACACCACGACCCCGCCGATCAGCGCGGGTTTGGCCGCAACCAGCCGAACCAGTTCCCACACCCGTCGCCACTCGCCGCTGACAATCATGAACACGGTCATGCAGGGCACCGTCAACAACATGCGCCAGCCGAAGATCTCCAGGCCGCTCAAGGGCGTAAGCAGCGACGTGAAGTAATACATTACGGCAAACAACACCGAGGCCAAGACCGATAACACAACACCTTTAGACACACTGTCCTCACGAAAGCCGATTGATACAAAAGAAGGGGGGATTTCAGGGAGGGAATATAGTGCTTTTGAGGTGAGATGTTTGCTCTGTTTTGGAGCGGTTTATGGGAGGATTTCTCAGGTCCCCCCATAAAAGGGACTTATGGCCGGGCAACTCGCCCCGACACAAAGTGGCTCACATCATTGAACCCTGGCGTCGACGCATGCCCTGGCGTGACCAGCGAGTCGATGAATGCTTCGTCCTCCGCCGTGATCTTCACCTCCAGCGCGCCGGTGTAGGCATCCCACTGCGCCTCGGTGCGCGGCCCGACAATCGCCGAACTGACCGCCGAGTTGTTCAGGACCCAGGCAATCGCGAACTCGACAATCCCCACGCCACGGCCCTGGGTGTATTGCTGGATCTGCTGGGCGATGCGCAGGGATTCAACGCGCCATTCGGTTTCCAGGATGCGCTTGTCCTGGCGTCCGGCACGGCTGCCGGCTTCAGGCGTTACGTCCGGCGCATATTTGCCGCTGAGCACGCCACGGGCCAGCGGGCTGTAAGGCACCACGCCCAGGCCATACGCGGCGGCGGCGGTGATCTGCTCCACCTCGGCCTGACGGTTGACGATGTTGTACAGCGGCTGGCTGATGATCGGTTTGTCCACCCCCAGGCGCTCGGCCACGCGGATCACTTCGGCGATCCGCCAGCCGCGGTAGTTGGACAAGCCCCAGTGGCGGATCTTGCCCTCGCGGATCAAGTCGCCAATCGCTGAAATCGTGACTTCCAGTGGCGTGTTGTGGTCTTCGCGGTGCAGGTAATAGATGTCCAGGTAATCGGTGTCGAGGCGCGTCAGGCTGGCTTCCAGCGCATTGAAAATCCGCTTGCGACTCAGGCCGCTGCGGTTCGGCAGGCCATCCGCCGGGCCGATGCCGACCTTCGAGGCCAGCACCCAATCCTGGCGCTGGCGGGCGATGGCTTCGCCGACGATTTCCTCGGAGCGCCCTCCGGTGTAGACGTCGGCGGTGTCGATAAAGTTGATGCCTTGATCCCAGGCCTTGTCGATGATGCGCAGCGAGTCCTCGGTGTTGGTCTGCTCGCCAAACATCATGCTGCCCAGGGTCAGTGCGCTGACCTTCAACCCGGACTGGCCCAGTGTGCGGTAAATCATCGTGAACACCTCAAAAGGGGGAGACAGGCCCTATCCAATACCAGAGAGCAAGGCTCTGGAACAAGCCCCGCGACGGTTATTGCGGTAATAGTTCGGCGCAGCGCAGTTGCAGGAAGCGATGCAGTACCTTGACCCGCTCCGACACCTGCAACCGATGGGGACACATCAGATTGAACGGGGTCGGTTCGCCTTGCCAATCGGTGAGCAACGGCACCAGGCGCCCGGCCTTGATATCGCGCGCTACATCCAGCCGCGCTTTATAGGCGATGCCGTGCCCGGCCAATGCCCAGCGCCGCACGATCTCGCCGTCATCACTCAGGTAGTCGCCGCCGACCTCGACTTCCTGCAGCACCTCGCCCTGGCGAAAGTACCAGGTGTTGTTCGCCCGACCCTGGCGCATATAGCGCAGCGTGCTGTGTTGTGCCAGGTCCTGAGGGAGGCGTGGCGTACCGTGGCGCGCGAGGTAGTCGGGGCTGGCGCACGCCACCCGCGTGTGGTCGGGCACCACCGGCAACGCGACCAGGCTGGAGTCCCGTGGTACGCCGAAACGCAGGGCGATGTCGACGGTTTCGCGGAACAGGTCGGCATTGCTGTCGTTGAGCAGCAACTGAAGGCGCACGTTCGGGTGTTCGAGCTTGAACTCATCCAGCCAGCCCAGCAGCACATTGCGCCCGAAATCCGAGGGCGCGGCCAATTGCAGTAACCCGCTCAGGCTCTGGCCTTGCTGCTTGACCGCCTGTTCGCCTTCCGACAGCGCCTCCAGGGCCACGCGCACACTGTCGAGGTAGCGCCGGCCTTCTTCGGTCAGGCGCATGCTGCGGGTGGAACGCGCCAGCAGCCGGATGCCCAGGCGGGTTTCCAGGCGCTTGAGGGCAATGCTCGCTGCGGCCGGGGTCAGGCTGAGGCTGCGGGCAGCTGCCGACAGGCTGCCGGTGTCAGCAGTGCGCACGAACACTTCAAGGTCGAGGATTGAGCTCATTTGTAAAAATCCTTTAAAGATCTTGTCGTTTTACCGGGATTTTTCAACGATTGCCAAGCTGGGAAGATGAAAGCTCATTTTCTCAGCCAGGTATTTCCCCATGACATCTCCCCTCAACGGCAAAACCATCATCGTCATTGGCGGCAGCAGCGGCATTGGTGCCGCGGTGGCCAAGCAGGCCGTGGCACGCGGTGCCCACGTGGTGCTGGCCGGGCGGCGCTTGTCTTCAACCGTGGAGAACGGGGTGCGCAGCGAGCAGGTGGACGTGACCGACGCAGCCTCATTACAGCGCTTGTTCGAAACCGTGGGGCCGTTTGAACATCTGGTCTACACCGCAGGGCCTGCGGTGCAGGCCAAGGCCCTGATCGAGACCGACCTGAACCTGGCGCAAGACAACTTCAACGTGAAGCTCTGGGGTTCGCTGCGGGCGATCCAGTCGGCGCTGCCATTTCTCGCCGAGCGCGGCAGCATCACCCTGACGTCGGGGCAGTTGGGGCGCAAAACGGTTGCGGGGCAATTCATCAAGACCGGCATCAATGCGGCGACCGAAGCGCTGGGCAAGCAACTGGCCAAGGAACTGGCGCCACGGCGGGTCAATGTGGTCAGCCCGGGCGTGATCGACACCGAGGCGTATGCCGGATTGTCCGATGAGCAGCGACTGGCAATGTTTGCCAAGGCGGGCGGGGCGTTGCCGGTGGGGCGCGTGGGGCAGGCCGAAGAAGTGGCTGCCGGGTATGTGTTGGCGATGGAGAACGGGTTTATCACCGGTAGCGTGATTGATGTCGACGGCGGCGGATTACTCTAAAGGCAGCTGAATAAAAAAGGTCCCGCTTTCAGGCGGGACCTGCATTATCAGTAATAGGGCCGTGCTTAATAACGTGGCACCGGAACCGGTTGTGGCGGGTAGTAATAGCCTGGAGGCGGCGCCTGGTAATAGACCGGTGGCGGCTGTTGGATGTACACCGGCTGCGGTTGCACGTAAACTGGTTGCTGCTGCACATAGACCGGAGGCTGGGAGTTGGCGACCACCGAACCCACTACGAGACCGCCGACAACCGCACCCAGCAAAGCCGGGCCACCCCAGCCCCAACCACCGCCATGCCCGTACCCATAACCGTGACCCCAGCCATAGCCATATCCTCCACGGGCTTCTGCTTGCCCTGCGATGGCGAGGGTGGCAATGAGCAACATGGCTACTTTCATTTTTGAGAGTCGACTGATCATGATAAGTCCTCTACGTATGCACCGAACCGGTCTTGATAATATCCCCGGGCATATGCTTCAGACAGCGGTTTCGGACGGGATGATGGGGTACGAAAGTAAAGGCTGGGTAAAGGTTGTAGCCTATTTGTTACCTGGAATGGGCGTAGAGGTTAATACGGCTGTCAGGCGGTAGTTTGCCTATAAAAACACGCCTTTATATGAGCAGATAGATGACCGGCGCCGCCCTCGATATCGCGGCACCGGTCAGCGCTGATTCAAGCCTTGAGTGTGCGCGTCATGCGCAACGCCAACACACTGCCCGCGACGATCACCGCCGCCAGCAGGTACAGCGCCAGGTCCGTAGACCCGGTGGCATCTTTCACAAATCCGACGATATACGGGCTGAGGAACCCCGCCATCTGGCCCATGGAGTTGATCAACGCCAGACCACCCGCTGCCGCACCTGCGCTGAGCATCGCGGTTGGCACCGGCCAGAACATCGGCAGGCCGGTGAGGGCACCCATGGTGGCGATGGTCAGGCCGAGGATCGCAATGGCCGGCGTGGTTGCAAAGTTCACCGCAATCACCAGCCCGATCGCGCCCATCAGCATCGGCACCACCAGGTGCCAGCGACGCTCCTTGCGCAAGTCGGCAGAGCGGCCCACCAGCAGCATGAACACCGCCGCCAGCAGGTACGGGATCGCACTCAACCAGCCAATCACCAGGTTATCGCTGAAGCCCATGTTCTTGATGATCGATGGCAGCCAGAAGTTGATGGCGTACACACCGCTCTGGATGCAGAAGTAGATCAGGCCGAACGCCCAGATCGCCGGGTTCTTGAACACTTCCAGCAGCGAGTCGCTGGTGGTCTTCGGCTTGTTGGCCAGGTCGGTCGCCTGGTCGGCTTCCAGCACCGCGCGCTCATGGGGCGTGAGCCACTTGGCGTTGGCAAAGCTGTCGCTGAGCAGGAAGTAGGCGAGGGCGCCGAGGATCACCGTCGGCACGCCTTGCAGCAGGAACATCCACTGCCAGCCCGCAAGCCCGCCCTGGCCGGCGGCGAAGTGGTTGAGGATCCAGCCGGAGAACGGGCTGCCGAGCAGGCCGGATACCGGAATTGCCGACATGAACAGCGCCATGATCCGCCCACGGCGGAAGGTCGGGAACCACTGCGAGAGGTACAGCACCACGCCCGGGAAGAACCCGGCTTCAGCGGCGCCGGTCAGCAGGCGCAAGCCGTAGAAGTGCGTCGGTGTGGTAACGAACAACAGGCAGGTGGACAGGGCGCCCCAGACGATCATCATCAGCGCAATCCAGCGCCGTGGACCGAATTTGGTCAGCGCCAGGTTGCTCGGCACGCCGCACAGCACGTAGCCGATAAAGAAGATCCCGGCACCGAGGCCGTACACGGTCTCGCTGAATTTCAGGTCGTCGAGCATCTGCAACTTGGCAAAGCCGACGTTGACGCGGTCGAGGTAGTTGAACAGGTAGCAGATGAAAATGAAGGGGATCAGGCGCAGGGTGATGCGCTTGTATACGGCGTTTTTATCGTCATCGGTGGCCTGGGTAACAGCGGCGCTCTGTGACATGGCAGTCTCTCTTTATTATGATTTTTCGCGATGCGAGGGTAACGTTGATCGCCCAACGAGTCTCGGCCACCTCAAGGGGTGCTGTCTTTGTGCTCGCGCACAGTGAAGCATGGTTTGCGCTGTGCCTATGAACAACCGGTTTTTTTCAGGAATTTAGCCCCATGTTCGAGCTGGATCATGACCTGGCGCAGGATATCGTCAATCGCACCATGGCGATCCTGCCCTATAACGTCAACGTCATGGACAGCCAGGGCCTGATACTGGGCAGCGGCGAACCCGAGCGGATCAACACCCGCCACGAAGGCGCGCAGTTGGTGCTGGCCAACGGGCGGGTGGTGGAGATCGACGGCCAGACCGCTAAGCACCTCAAGGGCGTGCAACCCGGGATCAACCTGCCGCTGCTGCACGACCAGCGCCTGATCGGCGTGCTGGGCATTACCGGTGAGCCGGAATTGCTGCGCACCTATGCCGAACTGGTGCGCATGACCGCCGAAATGCTGGTCAGCCAGCGTCACCAGCAAGCCGAGCAACAATGGCGGCGCCAGCGCTGCGATGATCTGCTGGCACTGCTGCTGGCCGAGACCGGCGATTCGCCGCGCCTGGTGGATGAAGCCCAGCAACTGGGCCTCAAGCCGCAGCTGGCGCGCACGCCGTACCTGTTCGAGCTGGGCAGCGGCCAGTCGGCCGAGGCCTTGAGCGCCTGGCTGACCTCGCGCTACCCCGACAGCTGGTGCGTCAGCTCCGCGCAGTTTTCCCTGCTGTGGTGCCGGCCTGCGTCGGTGCAAGTCGATAACCCGCGCCTGCTGGAAAAGCTCGACGGCCTGGGCTGGAACATCCTGCGGGTCGCCGTCGGCGGGCAAGCGGACGGGCTGGCCGGCCTGCGCCGTTGTTACCGGCGGGTCGGCGACCTGCTCGCCTATGGCCGTGATGTGCTGCCCGAATCGCGGTTGCTGACCCTCAATCGCTACCGCCTGCCGGTCATGCTCTGGCGCCACCGCAACGACGACGCCCTCGACGAACTGCTCAACCCGCTGCGCAAGGTACTGGCCAAGGACAGCAACGGCCAGTTGCTGGCGACCCTGCGCAGCTGGTGCGACCACGACGGCCAAAGCCAGGCCTGCGCCGATGCCCTGGGGATCCACCGCAACAGCCTGCGCTACCGCATGGAACGCATCGCCGAGCTGAGCGGCGTCGACCCGCTGACCCTCGACGGCATGCTCGCGTTGTACCTCGGCGTGCAGCTATTGCCGCAAGCTTTGTCCAAATGAACAACAAACCCCAGCCACTCTTGTGCAATGGACCGGCGTTATTGCCGGTGCCAACTGGCAGCATGGGCGTTATAAAAACCGGAGAAAGCCCATGAAAATCATCATCGCCCCCGACTCGTTCAAGGACAGCCTGAGTGCTGAAGGCGTGGCGAATGCCATTGCCGAGGGGTTGGCCAGCGTGTGGCCCGACGCCGAGCTGATCAAGTGCCCGATGGCGGACGGTGGTGAGGGCACGGTGGAATCGGTACTCGCCGCCTGCCAGGGCGAGCTGCGCACCAGCCGTGTGCAAGGGCCATTGGGCGGCAGTGTCGACGCGCATTGGGGCTGGTTGGCCGAGAGCCACACCGCAATCATCGAAATGGCCGAAGCCAGCGGCCTGCAACTCGTGCCACCGGGTCAGCGAAATGCGTGTTCCAGCAGCACCTTCGGCACCGGCGAACTGATCCGCGCCGCCCTGGATGCCGGCGCCCAGCGCATCATCCTGGCCATTGGCGGCAGCGCCACCAACGACGGCGGCGCCGGGGCGATGCTAGCCCTGGGTGTGCAGTTGTTTGATGCCGAGGGAGCAGCGCTGCCCCTTGGCGGCCTGGCGCTGGGCAAGCTGTCGCGCATCAGCCTTGAGCAACTGGACCCCCGCCTGAACGAAGTGCGCTTCGAAATCGCCGCCGACGTGAACAACCCTTTATGCGGTCCTCACGGGGCCTCGGCGATTTTTGGCCCGCAAAAGGGCGCCAATCCCCAGCAAGTCGAACAACTGGATGCGGCCCTCGGCCATTTTGCCGATCACTGCGCCAGGGTATTGCCCAAAGACGTACGCGACGAACCCGGCAGCGGTGCCGCCGGTGGCTTGGGTTTCGCCGCCAAGGCGTTCCTTGGCGCGCAGTTTCGCGCGGGTGTTGAAGTGGTCGCAGAGCTTGTTGGGCTTGAGCAAGCCGTGCGTGGCGCCGACCTGGTGATCACCGGCGAAGGCAGGTTCGATGCCCAGACCCTGCGCGGCAAGACCCCGTTTGGCGTGGCGCGGATCGCCAGACAGCACAACGTGCCGGTGATCGTGATCGCCGGCACCCTGGGGGATGGCTACGAGCAAATGTACGCCCACGGCGTGGATGCCGCGTTCGCCTTGCCGTCCGGCCCGACTACCCTGGAACAGGCCTGCAGCGAGGCACCGCGCCTGTTGCGCGAGCGCGCCTCGGACATTGCCCGGGTCTGGAAATTGGTGGCTGCGCGTTCCCGATGAGTGCAGTGCAGGGCTCGCCATTCTGGGGCCTTGCCGCCTACACTGGTCGGCCACGTGTTTTTCAAAGGACGAAACACCATGCACACACCTGAACCCAAGATCGTTATCACGCGCTTCACCGAGGCCCATCTTGAAGGCGTCGCTGCGCTCTACAACGACCGGGCTGTATGCCGTCAGGTGCTGCAAATGCCTTTCCAGTCGGTCGAGGCCTGGCGCAAACGCCTGGTGCAGGACAACGAGCGGCGGCTACAGCTGGTGGCGCTGCATGCCGGTGAAGTGATCGGCCAGCTGGGTTTGGAACAGTATTTGCGCGTGCGCCAAAGCCACGTCGGTTCATTCGGCATGGGCGTCGCCACCGCCTGGCAGGGCAAGGGCGTGGGCTCCCGGCTGCTGGGCGCGGCGCTGGAGGTGGCGGATAACTGGATGAACCTGCACCGGGTGGAACTCACGGTGTACGCCGACAACGAAGCCGCCCACCGGCTGTACCACAAGTTCGGCTTCGAGACCGAAGGCCTGCTGCGCGACTACGCCGTGCGTGACGGCGCATTCGTCGACACGCTGACCATGGCGCGCATCCGCAAGCCGGCCTAGTCGTCCTGCAACGCAAACGCCACCGCAGCCTGCGCATGCAGCTCGGTGGTGTCCAGCAAGGGCAGGTCGCTGTGCTGCGGCTTGATCAACAGGCTGATTTCCGTACAGCCGAGGATGATGGCCTGGGCGCCACGGGCGGCCAAAGACTCGATCACCCGCTGGTACACCTCGCGCGATGCGTCGCTGATCACCCCGACGCACAACTCTTCGTAAATGATCCGGTGCACGGCCTGGCGCTCTTCAGCGTCCGGCACCAGCACGGTCAGCCCCTGCGCCGCCAGGCGTGACTTGAGAAACTCCTGCTCCATGGTAAACGCGGTACCCAGCAGGCCAACGCTCAGGGTGCCAGCTTCCACGGCCGCCGCGCCGGCAGCGTCTGCAATATGCAGAAACGGTATCGACACCGCCGCTTCAATCCGCGGCGCTACCAGGTGCATGGTGTTGGTACACAGCACGATGCACTCGGCGCCCCCGGCTTGCAGGCGGCGGGCGGCGTCTTCGAGGATCAGCGCCGCATCGTCCCAGCGCCCGGCGTGCTGGGCCTGCTCCACCGGGCCGAAGTCGACGCTGTACATCAACAGTTGTGCCGAGCGCAGCGGCCCGAGCTGGTCGCGCACGTTCTGGTTGATGATGCGGTAATACTCGGCGCTGGACTCCCAGCTCATGCCGCCGATAAGGCCGATGGTGCGCATGCGATGCTCCTGAATTGGACGGGCGAGGGCACCACATTACCCGCGCGCTGCGCTTTAGTCATACGCCGGTGTGCGGCATCTGCCATGATCAAGGCTCGCAACATGGGTCACCCAAGGAGCACGGCAATGGACGATGTACAACAACTGGGCGAGATGCTGCGTCATTACGCCGACAGCGAAGCCCACAAGAAACAGCAGTTCGAAGTGCAGTCGGCCCATTGGGCGCAGAAGATCGGCGAGTTGTTCGGCCAGATCGAGCAGTGGCTTGCGCCTGTGAAGACGGTCGGTTTGCTGGAAGTGCAGCGCGAGGCGTACGTGGCTTCCGGCCCCAGCGTGCCGGTGGAGACCTCCACCTTCAAGACCGAGAAACTGACCATCCATATCGCCGGCAAACCGGTGGAGTTCGTGCCGGATGTGATGGGCGCCGGCGGTTTGATTTCGCTGTCGGTGATGGGCTTGACCGCCGCCCGCTACGGCAGCATTTCCCTGGTATTGCTGCCGGGGAAAAACGACTGGCTGTGGAAGAAAACCAACGGTTTGAAAGACCCGGATACGTTCGGCTTCGATGCCAACTTCCTGGCGTTGCAGTTGCAGAGCCTGATTCCCCGCGAACGCGGCTAGTCGCTCAATGTGGTGCTTGTGTGGGAGCGGGCTTGCTCGCGAAAGCGGTGTGTCAGTCGCTGTATATGTTGACTGAACCACCGCATTCGCGAGCAAGCCCGCTCCCACAATTAGATCTCTATATTGCCCCAGTCCTGCTTTGTTTCCTCAGGCGCCACCGCGTTGACCCGCTTGCCCGTGGCCAGCTCCACCCGCCGTGCCACCTCCGGGTCATCGGCGAACGGCGTCAGGCTGGCCTCATCCAGGCTCTCCTTCGACTGGCCCCGCAGGCAATACTCAACCGCGCCATACAGACTGATCACCGCCGCCAGGTTCAGCGCTATCTCCCACATCAGGCGATCTGCGCGTCAAGCTGCGCCACCTTCAAATCCGCCACTCGCACCGTGCGCCAGGTGTTGTACGCCATCAGCAACATGCCGCTGAGGAAGAACACCCCGCCGACGAATCGCACCACAAATCCCGGATGGCTGGCCTGTAACGCTTCCACAAACGAGTAGGTGAGGGTGCCGTCATCGTTCACCGCCCGCCACATCAGGCCCTGGGTGATGCCGTTGACCCACATCGACGCGATGTACAGCACCGTGCCAATGGTCGCCAGCCAGAAGTGCATATTGATCAGCCCCACACTGTGCATCTGCGCGCGCCCGAAGATTTTCGGGATCATGTGGTACAGCGAGCCAAACGTGATCATCGCCACCCAGCCCAGGGCGCCGGCGTGGACGTGGCCGATGGTCCAGTCGGTGTAATGGGAGAGGGCGTTGACGGTCTTGATCGCCATCATCGGCCCTTCAAAGGTCGACATCCCGTAGAACGCCAGCGACAGCACCAGGAAGCGCAGGATCGGGTCGGTGCGCAATTTATGCCAGGCCCCGGAAAGCGTCATCATGCCGTTGATCATCCCGCCCCAGCTCGGCGCCAGCAGGATCAGCGACATCGCCATCCCCAGCGACTGCGCCCAGTCCGGCAGCGCGGTGTAGTGCAGGTGGTGCGGACCGGCCCAGATGTACAGGGTGATCAGCGCCCAGAAGTGCACGATGGACAGGCGATAGGAATACACCGGCCGCCCGACCTGCTTCGGCACGAAGTAGTACATCATCCCCAGGAAACCGGTGGTCAGGAAGAACCCCACGGCGTTGTGCCCGTACCACCACTGCACCATAGCGTCGGTGGCCCCGGAATACACCGGGTAGGACTTGAACCAGTCCACCGGGATCGACAGGTGATTGACCACGTGCAGCATGGCGATCACCACGATGAACGCACCGAAGAACCAGTTGCCGACGTAGATGTGCTGGGTCTTGCGCTGCACCACAGTGGTGAAAAACACGATCGCATAGGCCACCCACACCACGGTCATCCACACCGCGCCGCTGAACTCGATCTCGGCGTATTCCTTGGTGGTGGTGTAACCCAGTGGCAGGCTGACCAGCATGATCACGATCACCGACTGCCAGCCCCAAAAGGTAAAGGCAGCGAGCTTGTCCGAGTACAGCCGTACCTGGCAGGTGCGCTGTACTGCGTAGTAGCTGGCGGCGAATTGCGCGCTGCCGGCAAAGCCGAAAATCACCAGGCTGGTGTGCAGCGGGCGCAGGCGGCCGAAGGTGGTCCACGGCAGGTCGAGGTTCATCTCGGGCCACACCAGTTGCGAGGCGATCCACACGCCCATGGCCATGCCGACCACGCCCCAGACGATGGTTGCAATGACGAATTGACGCACGACCTTGTAGTTGTAGGCCTGTGCGGTTGATGGTGGTTGCATGCTTAGTCCTCCCACGGTTCCAAGTGGGCGGCACTGTAGGAAGTATGGGTAGAACAATACAGACTCAGACCCGGGTCATTAATACGGATCAGCCACTAACCTGCATTTTTCGCACGTTACCCCCGTCAATAAATCGTTTGTCCAACCCCCGCCCAATGACAAAACTGCAAGTCACTCGCAAAACAACAACGATTGGGCAAAAAACCATATGCAAATCGAGCGCAACTTTTACAACGGCCACTTCGCCGAACCTGCCAGCACCGCCCAAATCGCGGTCTACAACCCCGCGACCGAGGCCCAGGTAGGCCGGGTGTCCGCCGCCACCCCTGATGAAGCCATTGCGGCCGTCGATGCCGCCGCCAGCGCACAGAAAACCTGGGGCAAGCTCACCAGCATCCAGCGCGCCGAACACCTGCGGGCTTTCGCCGCCGCCCTCGAAACCTGCGCTGAAAGCATAGGCCGGGCGCTGGCCAGCGAATCCGGCAAAAGCCTCGACGACGCCAGCAACGAAGCGCGCTACGCCGCCCAGATCACCCGCTACCACGCCGAATGGGCACGCCGCATCGAAGGCGAAATCATCCCCAGCGACACCCCGGACGAAAACCTGTTCCTGCAACGCGAGCCCATTGGCGTCGTGGCTTGCCTGATTCCGTTCAACTACCCGGTCTATACCCTGCTGCGCAAAATCGCCCCGGCGCTGATTGCCGGCAACACCGTGGTGGTGCGCCCGAGCAACAACACGCCGTTGTCCGCCTTTGAAATCGCCCGCGCCGTCGAGCAGTCGGGCATGCCGGCCGGCGTGATCAACATCCTGACCATGGACCACGCCACCGCCGCCGCCCTGTGCACCCACAAGGCCGTGGGCCTGATCACCCTGACCGGCAGCGTCAACGCCGGGCGCATCGTGCTCGACTACTGCAAGGCCAACATCGCCAAGCCGTCCCTGGAGCTGGGCGGCAAGACCCCGGCGATCATCGAGGCCGACGCCGACCTGGAAAAAGCCGCCAGCGACATCATCGCTTCCAAGACCACCCACTGCGGCCAACTGTGCACGGCCGTCGAGCGGGTGTATGTGCAGGAAAGCGTCTATGACCGATTCCTGGCTCTGCTCAAGGCCAAGATCGGCGCCGTCAAATTCGGTGACCGTGCCACGGATGCGGGCCTGATGGGCCCACTGGTCAACGCCAGCTCCCGGCAGAATATTCACGTCATGGTCGAGCGCGCCATCGCCGACGGTGCTGTACTGGAAACAGGCGGCGTACTCCCCGAAGGTCCGGGCCATTTCTACCCGCCGACGCTGCTCAGCGCCTGCCGCCAGGACATGGAAATCATCCAGGAAGAAATCTTCGGCCCGGTGCTGCCGGTGCTCAAGTACCGCGATATCGACGAAGCGCTGGCCATGGCCAACGATCACCAGTTCGGCCTGTCGTCGGTGCTCTATACCGAGAACTACCGCACGGCCATGAAAGTCGCCAACGCCATCGAGGCCGGCGAGTTGTACGTCAATCGCACTCCGGCCGACCCTTACCAGGGTTTCCACGCCGGCTGGAAACGCTCAGGGCTGGGCGGCGATGACGGTAAGCACGGGATGCTTGAATTCACCCAGACCCGTTTGGTGGTCATGAAGTACTGATTCACCGACCACCGGCTTTACCTCAATAAAAACAATTATCGGGGCACCTGCACAGTGGGTGCCCGAGGTCTACAAGATGTCCAAGCCTGCACCCGTTGCCCAGGGTTTCGATGCCGTGTCCGCGGCTAAAAGCGACAAAGCCAGTCGCTACTTCCAATTGATGTTGCTGGTATTGGCTGCCGGGGCGATCTACCCGATCCTCTACCTGCGCCAGGTCTACCAGACCACCATGCTCGAGGTGTTCCAGATCAACCACAGCCAGCTGGGTTATCTGTACTCGATGCTCGGTACGATCTTCCTGCTCAGCTACCTGCCGAGCGGCTGGTTGGCCGATCGCCTGCCGCCACGCTTCCTGATCTTCTTTTCGCTGGTGGCCACCGGGGCCCTGGGTATCTGGTACTCCACCGTGCCGTCGATGACCGGCCTGATGATCATCTTCGGCTGCTGGGGCCTGACCACCGGCCTGACCTTCTGGGCTTCGGTGCTCAAGCGGGTGAAGATGATCGCCCATCACAGTGAGCAGGGCCGTTTCTTCGGCATCCTCGACGGCGGCCGTGGCCTGGTGGAAGCCTTGCTGGCGACCGTGGCCCTGGGGCTGTTCGCCTACGCCACCGAGACCCGCAGCCAAACTGCGGCCGAAGGCTTCAAGCACGTGGTCTACCTGTATTCGTTCGTGTGTATCGCCATTGGTTGTGTGCTGGTGCTGCTCAAGGACCCCAAGTCCATGGCCGAAACTGCGGCGGTGGAGAAGGGCAAGTTCAACCTGATCGCCGACCTCACCACCCTGGTGAAAATCCCCGAGCTGTGGCTGGTGACCGCCATCGTGTTCTGCGGTTACCACATGTTCTGGGCCACCTACAGCTTCTCCGATTACCTGCAAGGCAGCGGCATGACCGCCGTGATGGCCGGCACCATCACCACCATCAAGTTGTGGATGCGACCCATCGGCGGGATCGGCGGCGGCTGGCTGGGGGACAAGTTTTCGAACATCTCGGTGCTGATCGTCGCGCTGATGCTGGTGACCCTGGCGATGGTCGGCCTGATCGTGTTCCCGGCCATTGGCAGCCTCGGCTTGCTGATCGGCACGGTGATCTTTATCGGCCTGATGACCTACGCGATTCGCGGCCTGTACTGGGCGATCCTCGACAGCTGCGACATCCCGCTGCGCATCACCGGCCTGGCCATCGGCATCGTCTCGGTGGTGGGTTACCTGCCGGACACCTTTATCCCGCTGATCAATGGCTACCTCACCGACACATACCCGGGGCAGGTCGGCTACAACCTGTACTTCGGCTACATCGCCTTCATCGGCGTGCTCGGGACCCTCGCGGCCCTGACCTTGCGCGCCCGGATCAATCGTAAAAAATTCAACCAGACAGGTGCCTGAGATGAAAATCGTCGCCCTTGAAACCCATATTGTCGCCGTACCGCCGCCGCACATCGGCGGCATGTATTGGCTGTTCGTCAAACTGAAAACCGACTGCGGCATCGAAGGCGTGGGCGAGATCTACGCCGCCACCTTCGGCCCCAAGGCCATGCTGCCGATCATCGAGGACGTGTTCGAGCGCTACCTGCTCAACCACGACCCGCACCATATCGAGCGCTTCTTCCGCCAGGCGTACTCCAGCGGCTTCACCCAGCGTCCCGACCTGACCATGATGGGCGTGGTCAGCGGCCTGGAAATGGCCTGCTGGGACATCATCGGCAAGGCCGCCAACAAACCGGTCTATGAGTTGCTGGGGGGCAAGGTCAACGAACGCCTGCGTTCCTACACCTACCTGTACCCGGTCAACAGCAAGGGCGAGTACGACTACGACGACCCGGACCTGGCCGCCGAATGCGCGATCGAGAACATGAACAAGGGCTTCACCGCCGTGAAGTTCGACCCGGCAGGCCCGTACACCGCGTACTCCGGCCACCAGATCTCCCTGGAAGTGCTGGAACGCTGCGAAACCTTCTGCCGCAAGATTCGCGAGGCGGTGGGCGACAAGTGCGACCTGCTGTTCGGCACCCACGGGCAGATGGTGCCCTCGTCGGCGATTCGCCTGGCCAAGCGCCTGGAGAAATACGACCCGCTGTGGTTCGAAGAACCGGTGCCTCCGGGTCAGGAAGAGGCCATGGCCCAGGTCGCGGCCAAGACCAGCATTCCCATCGCCACCGGCGAGCGCCTGACCACCAAGTACGAGTTCTTCAAGCTCTTGCAGGCCGGTGGTGCATCGATCCTGCAAATGAACGTGGCCCGCTGCGGCGGCCTGCTGGAAGCCAAGAAAATCGCGAGCATGGCCGAGGCCTACTACGCGCAGATCGCCCCGCACCTGTACAACGGACCGATCGGCGCAGCCGCGAGTTTCCAGTTGGCCACGTGCACGCCGAACTTCCTGATCCAGGAAAGCATCATGACCTGGGGCGGCTTCCATGCGGAAGTGCTGACCAAGCCGCTGCAATGGGAGGACGGCTACATCATCCCGTCCACCGAGCCGGGCCTTGGGGTGGAGCTGAACATGGACGTGGTGCGCAAGCACACGCCGTACACCGGCGAGCGGCTGCACCTGCAAATGGCGCCCACGCCTGCTGACGTGAAAGACACTTCGCCCGCCAAGGGCTAAAAAAAACGACTTATGCGGTAACCGTGAATGACATACGACTACATCATCGCCGGCGCCGGCGCCGCAGGTTGCGTCCTGGCCAACCGACTCTCCGCCTCGGGCGAGCATTCGGTATTGCTGCTGGAAGCCGGCGGCAAGGACAGCTCCTGGTGGTTCAAGATCCCGGTCGGTTTCGCCAAGATGTACTACAACCCGACCTTCAACTGGATGTACTACAGCCAGCCGCAAAAACAGCTGGCCGACCGTGCCATCTATGCCCCGCGGGGCAAGGTGCAGGGCGGTTCCGGCTCGATCAACGCCATGATCTACGTGCGCGGCCAGGCCCATGATTTCGATGACTGGGCGGCTAATGGCAACGACGGCTGGGGCTTCAAGGACGTGCTGCCGTACTTCCGCAAGCTGGAAAATCACCCCCTGGGCGACACCGAATACCACGGCAGCAGCGGCCCCATCAGCATCACCCCGATGAAGGGCCAGACCCATGCCATCTGCGATGTATTTCTCAAGGGCTGCGAGCAATTGGGCTATGGCCTGAGCGATGACTTCAACGGGCCGAACTTCGAAGGTGCGGGCCTCTACGACGTCAACACCCGCAACGGTGAGCGCTGCTCCAGCAGCTTTGCGCACCTGCACCCGGCGTTGGGTAGGCCGAACCTGACCGTGGAGTTGCATGCGCTGGTAGACCGCGTGCTGTTCGACGATCAACAACGCGCTACCGGCATCAGCGTGACCCAGCACGGCGTGGTTCGCACCTTCAGCGCGCGCAAGGAAGTGATCCTGTGCGCCGGGGCGGTGGATACGCCGAAGATCCTGCAACTGTCGGGTGTGGCGGACAAGCAATTGCTCGCCGAACACAACATCCCGTTGGTCAAGGACCTGCCTGCAGTGGGGCAGAACCTGCAGGACCACCTCTGCGCCAGTTATTACTACAAGGCCAATATCCCGACCCTGAACGACCAGCTCAGTTCGCTGTTTGGCCAGTTCAAACTTGGCCTCAAATACCTGCTGACCCGCAAGGGCGCGCTGGCCATGAGCGTCAACCAGGCCGGCGGGTTCTTTCGCGGCAACGAAGGGCAGGCGCACCCCAATCTGCAGCTGTACTTCAACCCGCTGTCGTACCAGATCCCGAAAAACAACAAGGCCAGCCTCAAGCCCGAGCCGTATTCAGGCTTCCTGCTGTGCTTCAACCCGTGCCGGCCTACCAGCCGCGGGACGATCCGCATCGCCTCGAAAAACCCACGGGACGCGGCCTTGATCGACCCCAACTACCTGAGCACCCAAAAGGACATCGACGAGGTGATCCAGGGCAGCCGGCTGATGCGCAAGATCATGCAGGCTCCGGCGCTCAAGGGCGTGACGGTGGCCGAGGTATTGCCGGGGCCGGCGGTGCAAACCGATGAGCAGATGCTGCAGTACTTCCGCGAGAACAGCGGCTCGATCTATCACCTGTGTGGCTCTTGCGCCATGGGCTCGGACCCGCTGGTGTCGGTGGTGGACAAGCGCCTGAAGGTGCACGGGATGCAAGGGCTGCGGATTGTCGATGCGTCGATTTTCCCCAACGTGACCTCGGGCAATACCCATGCGGCGGTGTTGATGGTGGCGGAGAAGGGCGCGGATCTGATCCTGCAGGATGCCTGAGTGCACCACCGATAAAATGTGGGAGCGGGCTTGCTCGCGAAGGCGGTGTGTCAGGCGCTGGATATGTCGACTGAACCACCGCCTTCGCGAGCAAGCCCGCTCCCACAGGGGGATTTAATTCGGTAGAGAGACCGTGTTCTGCCACTGGGCAACCGTTTCGGCACTGATGCTTACCCCACCACACACAATCACCACCACATCCTCAACCCCGGCAATCGCCCCATGCTCCAGATACGCCACGGCCAACGAAACCCCACATGCCGGTTCCACCAACTGGCGTAAATCATCGGCGTACCGCGCCACGCCCATCATCGCGTCGGCATCACTCAACACCACGCATTGATGGGCAAACCTGCCGATATGCTGCACCGGCCACGCCGCCACCTGGGTCGCGGCCAACGACTTGGCCACGGTATCGATCTTCGCCAGCCGCACGGGCTTTCCAGCCTCTACGGCAGCAGCAAACGAAGCCGCGCCCGCCGTTTCACACGCAATCACCTTGCAGCCGAACCGCCCATGACGCTCCAGGCCCGTCAGAACGCCCGCGAGCAGTCCACCGCCGCCCACCGAGGTCACGATGGCGCCCACCTGAGGGTAGTCCTCAAGAATCTCATCGATCATGCTGCTGTGGCCTTCCCACAACAGCGGGTGATCAAAGGCCGGCACATACAGTGCCTCGGGTGCTTTGGAGAGTTGCAGCGCCAGCTCATTGGATTGATCCCACAGATCACCGTGTACCACCACCTCGGCCCCGGCCTGGCGGATGCGTGCGCAGGTGGCTTCGGGGGTGGTGGTCGGCACCACGATCCGCGCCTGCAACCCCAGGCCGCGCGCCGCGAAGGCCGTGGCCAGCCCGGCATTGCCGCCGGAGGGGCATACCACCGTGGTCTTGCCCTGGCTCGCCGCGTAGGCGCACAGCGTGGTCATGCCGCGCAACTTGAACGAGCCACAGGGTTGCAGGTTCTCGAGCTTCAGCCAGACCCGCCGGGTAGCGGTAGACAAGCCGGGGTGCAGGATCAACGGGGTGCGAATCGGCAGCATTTCACAAGTTCCTTTTGGGTGAGGCTGCCATCCTACCTCAGCTCGTGGCTGCCACCAGGGGGGCGGCCGGTGTCCTGCGGCGCGTCACATGGCTGATGCCCATGATGATCAACGGCGTGAACAGGGCGATGTAGGCGTTGTCGATGCCCCACGGATTACCGGCGAGGAACCAGCCCACGGTCGCGAGCAACGAGGCAATGATGCTCAGGAATGCCCCGGCCGCCGTGCCGAATTTCGGCGCGTAGAACACCATCAACACCAGCACGGCCAGGGAGGCGCGTAACGCCTTGCCGAGGAAGGCGATCATCAGCACTTTGTCCGAGGTCAGTGCCAGGGCAATCGGCAACAGGCCGACAGCGATGGTCGCCAGGCGCACGAAGCGCAGGGACTTGGCGTCGCTTTTTTCCGGGTTGAACCATGGCTCGTAGAAGTCCCGCAGCAACAACGTCGCCGAGCCCATGCTCACCGCCGAAATGGTGCCGAACAGCGAGCCGGCAAGGCCTGCCACCACCAGCCCGGCCGTCAGTTGGTCCATGCTGGCGATCAGGGTGGGGAAGGCTTGCAGGGAGTCGACATGGGGGAACAGCACCGCGCTGCACATACCGATCAGTGCTGCGCCGATGCCGAACGGCACCATCAGCACCGCCACGTAGAAGCAGGCGCGCTGGGCCTTGCCTGCGTGGCTGACGGTGTTCACCGCCTGGATTACGTATTGGGTGGAGAAGATCGAACCGATCCCGGCGATCATCCAGGCGATGATCTGGCCCCAACCCACGGCGGTCCAGTCAAACATGCTGGCAGGCAATTGCGCTTGCAGCTGGCCGATGCCGCCCACCTGCTTCAAGCCGAACCACAAGGCCAAGCCGACGCCCAGGTATTTCAGGGCGGCGTGGACGAAGTTGGTGTAGATCACTGAGCGCATGCCGCCGATGCTGACGTATGCCACCGAGACTACGCCGACGATCACGATCGCCAGGGTTCGGTCTACTTGCATCACGCTGGCCAATACGGCGCCGCCGCTGGCGTAGATCGAGACGGCGACGATCTCCAGGGCAAAGATGGTGATGATCGACGTGGCGAAGCGGGTGCGTTGGCCGTAGTTGCGCGCGAGTACGCCGGAGATGGTGTTGTCGCCCAGGTCCTTGTATTTGCGCGCCAGTAGCCAGGCGAAGAGTACGAAGCCCAGGGCCAGGGCGAACAGGTTCCAGGCGGCGGAGATGCCGACCTTGAAACCGGTTTGGGCGGTGCCGATGCTGACTGCGGTGCCGATAAATTCCGAGAGCATCAGGAAGCCGATCAGGAACGCCGGGAAGTGGCCGCCGCCGGTGGTGTAGTTGTTGGCGCTGCGGGAGTGACGGCGCACGCCGTAGCTGATCAGTGCCAGGCTGAGCATGTACAGGCCGGTGATGGACAGTACGATCCATGAGGAGTGGGTGGGCATTTTTTATACTCTTTAGGTATTTTTGTAATTGTGGATAGTTTCCTCTGCTGGTTTTGCTTTCGTCTAATATCGGGTTGGTATGGTTTGATACTCTTTTGGTATGGGTGTATATCCGTTATCTGGGTGACGGCTACCTATGGTTTCGCTCTTACGGCGAGGGCCGCTGCGCAATACCTGCGTTCGGCCTCGAGCTTATTGGGGCAGTCAGATCAAGATTAAAAGCAAGAGCACGGCGGCCTGAAAGCCGACCTGAGTGTTAAAAACCAAGCGCTTTTCTGTAGGAGCCGGCTTGCCGGCGATGCAGAC